>CAJONE010000048.1 GCA_905235855.1 uncultured Bacteroidales bacterium | reverse complement strand
AACCTCCGACCGAGAAAACTTTTGAACTTCGATACCCCCAAACTTAAATTTATGCTATATTTGCACAACTGTGTTGCACTTGGTAGTTGAGTCTACAGCGTCGCAATTTGAGAACCGTCACTGCAATATTCGTAACTTTTGCTTATCTTTGCCACTTGCATCACGATGCAATAGGCGATGCCATTCAGTGAGTATCAGTATAATAACAATATAAAATGGAAATCACAGGAAGACTTATCAAACTGCTGCCCGAAGTGAGCGGCGAGAGTGCCCGCGGCCCATGGGTCAGAGGCGGCTTTGTAATAGAAACCGACGGCGAATACCCTCGGCAAGTGGCTTTCACCCTTTTCGGAGCCGACAAAGTGGCCATGGCCAAAAACATACCCATGAACAGCAACATAATAGTGTCCTTCTCCGTAGAGTCGCGCGAGTTTAACGAAAAATGGTACACCGACCTCCGCTGCCGCAACATCCAGCCCTATGTGCCAGGCCAGATGCCAGGTCCCGCAACTGGCTACGGCTGGACAGCTGCACCCGCGGCTCAAACGCCCGCTGCACCGACACAACCGGCTGCCGGACAAGGCTTTGCCGCACCGCTGCCGCCACAGCAGCCCGTTGCCCCATCTAACCAGATGCCCGCCGACGAAGACGGCGACCTCCCCTTCTGACATAGCCCGAAACAGACAACCAGTTTGCGGCTGCCTCGACAATGAACGAACAGAAAAAAATACTGCGGCAAACCATAAGGACAGCCAAAAAAGCCGTTCCTTTTCGCGAAAAACTTGTCCGCTCCGCCAGCATTATGCAGGAGGTTGAGAACCTCGACGTGTTTCGCGATGCAACTGTGGTACTGCTCTATTGGTCCATGGATGACGAGGTGCAGACCCACGACTTTGTCGAAAAATGGTACAAGGGAAAAACCATTCTGCTGCCCTGCGTCGACGGCGACACACTGCGCTTGCGCCGATACACCGGTGCCAACAGCATGCATGCCGGCGAGCAATTCGGCATAGCCGAGCCTATCGGCGATGAGTTTACCGACCTCGACAAAATAGACGTCATCATAGTGCCTGGCGTGGCTTTCGACCACGCCGGACACCGTATGGGACGCGGACGCGGCTTCTACGACCGCCTGCTCCGCACAACCCCGCAGGCCTTTAAAATCGGCGTAGCCTTCGACTTCCAAATGGTGCCGCTCGTGCCTACCGAACCCCACGACGTGAAGATGGACAAAGTGATAAGCGAATTCTGACATCCACCGCCATCAATTCACTCTGTTGCTCTGCCGCGCACCATACACACAAAAACAATTTCATCAAGCAAGCAAAACAAATCCTCCCCGGAACAAAACCGACAAACCATGCCGATGTTCTACACACCCAAGCCGCGACAGTTTCACTACACCCCGCGTTTCTACGACCCCGATAAAGAAAAGTGGGAGGAGCTGAAGAAAAAATACGGCAACCGGCAGACGGCAGACGGCAGCCCACACGATAAAGGCGCCGATCAGACGGCGGCCAGCGATGACGATTTGGCATATTTCGAGCAAAAGGTGCAGGAAATTGAAGCCGACGCCAAGCGCCAAAACCGCAAACTCGGCGTGCGCGACCTGTTCCATCGCCGCGAAATGCCCAAGTTCAACTATCAGCCACGGTTTCAGCAGCACGTCACAGCCAGCGAAGCCGATGCCACCGCAGGCGAAGCCGTACTCGAAAAATACGAATCCGAAACCATCAAAAACCGCAAGATAAAAATCCGCAGGCGTTTCGACATAGGCGACACCGAATACCTGAAACCAGTGTCGGGCGGCAAGATAATGCTCTACACGCTCCTTGCCTGCCTGCTCTTATACTTCATCCTCTTTTAGGACGCCCTTTGCGCCCGCAGACAACCGACATCACAAAACAAACACCGATTTCATCACCAAGTAGCAATGCAGATTCAGGTACTCAAATCCAAGATACACCGAGTCACCGTCACCGAGGCCGACCTCGACTACATCGGAAGCATAACCATCGACGAGGCCCTTATGGAGGCCGCCAACCTGATTGAGAACGAGCGTGTCGACATCTACAACATCACCAACGGCGAACGTTTCAGCACCTACGTAATCCGCGGCCAGCGCGGCAGCGGCATAATAGGCATCAACGGAGCCGCCGCCCACAAAGCCCCGACCGGAAGCCTACTCATCATAGCATCCTACGCCATTATGGATTTTGACGAGGCTCGACAGTGGCACCCCACAGTAATCTTCCCGAAAGACAACAAGCTGGCAAATTGAACCCAACAAAAGGGATTGCCGAACAAAGCGATTGCAACTCCACCAAACAAAACCTCGCCACAATCACAACAGCAACGAGTCCCCCCCCCCCCCAAAAAAAATGTTCAAAAAATGCAAAACAACGCACCCACAGCACCCAAACGACGCATAGCTTTAAGCGACGTGGTCAAATTTGTGGTGTTTTTTGGCATCGGGTTGTTTTTTATATACTGGTTTCTGCTGAAACTGTCGACCGAACAGCGCGAAGCCATCTGGCAGTCGTTTCTCGACGCCAACTGGTGGTGGGTGGCCGCAGTGGTGGCCGAAACCGCATTGAGTCACTATGTCCGTGCACTACGCTGGCGGCTGCTTTTCAAACCACTTGGCTCGGTGCCGTCGCGATCGAACACCTTCGGCTCCGTGGCCGTGGCCTATCTCTCCAACTTGGCCTTTCCGCGCCTGGGCGAGGTAACGCGCTGCGCCACACTGAAAACCAGCGAAAACATACCGCTCGAAAAATCGCTCGGCACAGTGGTCACCGAACGCCTTTTCGATGTGCTGGCATTTGCTCTGGTTCTGCTTTTAGGCCTGCTTGTGATGTTCGGTAAAGCCAAGGACTGGCTATACGATGCCCTCTCCGAGAAATTTGCTACCTTGCCCCGCCTCTGGGTTGTAGCCCTTGCTGCCATAGCCATCGGGATTGGTGTCATACTGACATATCGTCATTTCCGAACCCGCTGGCTTAAACACAGGATTTTCAAGAAAATAGACAGCCTGATTACAGGTGCTTGGGAGGGACTGCGCAGCATTTTCCGCCTCAACCGGCGCGACCTCTTGCTTTTCATCGTCTACAGCGTCTTCCTCTACGCACTATATATCCTCGGCGGCTGGCTCATATTCCGTGCTTTCGCCGAGACTTCGCGGCTCGGCCTGCGCGCCGCCTTTGTGATGTATATCTTCGGCAGCGTGGGCATGATGATATCGCAGGGTGGCCTCGGTGCCTACCCCGTACTCGTTTGGCAAGCACTCGACATCTACGGCATCGGAGAAACCACCGGCCTGGCCTGCGGATGGCTCTTCTGGGCCTCGCAGCAAGCCACAGCCATTGTCCTCGGCCTCGCCTACCTGCTTTATTTCGCCCTCAAAAAAAGAAAACCGTAACTGTCCGCATGCTTTTTAGCATGTGAACAATCCGACATAGCCGGTTCCTACAACACGAACAACGGTCTGACAGGTGTCAGTCGCAGAGCACGTAGATATCGTCGCGCGGATTGATGAAAAGTACAGGGAGGCACTCCTTGTTTCTTACCACGCGGCTCTCCTGCGTGCCGATAAACCAGTCGAGCGGGTCGCGCTCGCGAGTGTCGGTGGTGGTGCAGATGAGCAGATCATAGCCACTGGCTACGGCCTGCCTCACGGCCTGCCTGTCGGGAAAATTCGAGGCCGAGGGCATCGTCTCCGTTTCGTGTTTCACACCGAGACCCCCAAAAAAATTCTCGAGAAAAAGCATATTGTTCTCGAACTTGGTCCGAAGGCGGCTGTCGCGGTGATTCTCGTGTATAACATGCAGCCGGCTCGCATTGAAGCGCGCAAAATAGCTTGCCCAGATAAGCTTTTCCTTGCTTTGCCGGTCGTAGTCGATGCGCAGCGCAACATTGCGGAATAGGTTGTCGGCATTTGCGTTTTTCGGTTTTTCCTCACAGTCGCGATACTGTACTGTCAGATATGCGGTGCGGCACTGGCCGAAGTCCCAAAGCAGGCGACGTGGATGCGTAGGTTTGAGAATCGAAGCTCGGCGATTAACCCCCGCCACAACGATTACGGCATTGAGCAAGGTGGGCAGGAGCGTTATCACCTCGCGGGTGTTGCCTTTCAGCACACAGACATTGATGTCCTCGCCGGGATACCGCTCCTTTATGGCAGCAAGCCGCTTCTGCGCGACATCCGACGAGAGAGAAGTGTATTTTTTGTCGCACACAAAAAGCAGTATCAACCCTTTATGCAGAAATCCCGCCACGGCGCGAGCATAACCGACCACGGCGTCCGTGCGGTCGAGGTCGGCAAGATAGGCTATCACAAACTGGTCCTTCTTTTTCTTTGCCATAGTTGGATTGAGGTTTTATCTTATTATGGTCACATCGCCCTTGAATTCGGCCTTGAAGCCCGCTTCGCAAGTTATACGGCACAGGTAGGCATAGACACCCGGAAGACAATAGTTGCCCTTGTAGCGTCCGTCCCAGCATTCGCCCAAGTCACGACTTTCGTAGACCAGTTCGCCCCAACGCGTGAAGACGGCAATGTAGAACTCAGTGATATATTCGCCGGTGACGCAAAGACGGTCGTTGCGTCCGTCCTCGTTCGGAGTGAAGGCATTGGGGATAAACACGTTTGGCCGCCCGCAGTTGACATCGATGCAATTGATTGTGACCGAGTCGGTCCAAGAACAGCCGGCACTGTCGATTACCGTAACAGTGAATGTGGTAGTGTCGTCTGGGGTGGCTTTAGGCGAGTCGATATGAGGATTGTTGAGCCATTCCTCTGGTGTCCATACATAGTGGCTTCCGGGCACTGGCGTTACGTGCAGATGGGTCGACTCGGTCCGGAATATTGTAGAGTCGTCGGCCCAGACGTGCATATTCTCGAACGACTGCACACGTATAATCGTGGTGGTGTCGTAATACGGACAGCCGTGGCTGTCGAACATCTGCGTCGTATAGGTGCCCGGGCAGAGGTTGCTTTTCAGAGTGTCGCCCGTCTCGCACCACACATGTATCCAGCCGCGGCAGCTGTCGTTGCACAGCTCGTTTTTCGCTTCCTTGTGGAGCTGCATGACAGGTGGGTCGCTAATGCGGAACCGTGTTGTTGCCATGCAGTGTGCGTCTCTGACAATCAGATTGTATTGTCCGGCAGCCAGGTTCTCGCATGTTGCCGATGTGCTTGTAGTGTTATTCCATGTGTAGGTTATCGGCTGCACGGCATTCGGGTCGAGTATTGCCGTGGCCCGTCCGTCGGATCCGCCTGGACAATTGGGGGCAACCGTCATAACCGTATCGATAAGGTCAACATAAAACACCCTGAATGTGTCGTGTTCAACGCAAATCCCGCCGTCAATTCGAAGGATATACGTGCCCGTTTCGTTTACATACGGGTTTGCCACATGCGGGTCAGACACGTTGCCTTCAATCCACGTATATTCGCACCCCAGCATAGGAGTGACTCCAATATGAGTGATGCGGCGGTCGCAGACATATACTGGCTCCATCGTATGCGAGCCGTTATGCAGCACCGCAACCACATGCCGGGCGGTGTCGGTGCCGCGGCATCCGCCCTCCTGATAGGCCACAAGCGTTATGGTGTAAGTGCCGGGGCGAGAATACTGGTGGGTTATGTTGGGGGTGGTGGACGAGACAGTGACGGGAGCCGTGCCGTCGCCAAAATCCCAGCGAAACGAGGTGCCGCGCCCTGTATTCTGCAATTCGCACACCTGAGGATGGCATATTGCCGGTGGGGCAATAAACTCGGCCACTGGATAGTCAGTGTGTATGTTCATTCTGAATATCGCGTTGTTGCAATTCGAACTGCGGTTCGAGTCGCTCCATGCTCCGGGCGTTATTGGAAAGTTTTGTGTGTGTCCGCAACTGCCGCATACCGACTGGTATATGGTCGAGAGTTTGTCAAACCGGCTCGTGCCGCCATCGACATGGTCACCTCCGCGGTCGGCATCGTTTATATGCAACTCGCCAAAAAAGGTGGCATAGTCCATCACGTTGGCATCCTCGTCCATACTTATGATGTAGAAGTCTTGACCATCGGTTTGTGATTGATAGGCGTCCGACGTAACCTCCATCCCGTAAGTGCCGGCCGAGTACCATTGAACACCGTTGTAGCCGACAAAGTCGCGCCCCCATCCGGCAGCATAGACCCTATCGCATATGTCGCATGCAAACGCCGTGGGCGAGAGGTTTGGGCGACCCAAAGGGGTGCCGAACACGGTGCTCCATATACGTCTGGTGAGGTCGGGCGAAAAACGTGCCAGCAACATACCGCTGCCCGGCACGTTATAGCCCGCATTGTATATCATCGTGCTGCCCGTGGCCTTGGTTTGACCGAAGACAAAAACCTCGTCGCGTTTGCCCGTACGCACAAAATAGCACTGGTCGTACTGGTTCGAGCCGAAGTAGGTGGAGTGCATAAGAACATCGCCGTTGTATGATATCTTGGATATAAAGCCGTCAGTCGAGCCGCCGCCGTATGTGGTCTGAAATGCGTCGGGGGTCACGTTGAAATCGTGCGACGTGGTGCCGCCGCACACTATGACATTATAGTTCGAGTCGACATCGATAGAGTAGACCGCATCGTCGCCCGACCCGCCGAGATAGGTCGACCAAAGCATGTTCTGCATATTATAGTCGAGTTTGAACACCACTCCATCCTGTTCGCCGAAGCGCGACGACTGCAACGCACCCTCCGACACTGGGAAATCGGCCGACATGGTGGTGGTGCCGACATATACGTTGTTCATGTCGTCGGTAATCAGTTCGCCACGCACACCGTCGCCATAGTTGAAGTAAAGCGAGTCGTTGCCCTGCATCATAACGGTGTAGCTGTCGTTGTAGCGGTTGCGGAAGTTCAACCCGTCGTTGCCGCTGCCGCCTACTAGTGTCGAGGCCATAAGCTGCGTGCCGTCACTGCTGAACCGGCTTACGAATATGTCCGACCCGGCAGGATACCACATGTGGTGGTTATACGATGCATCGGGATAAGTATAGTAATAGTCGAGATACGACAGGTCAGAACCGCCCACAAAATCGGGCATAAATGCGCCCTCGCTCACCGGGAAATCGGACGAACCCGTGGTGCCGAATACCACCAACTCGTCGAAACTGTTGACAAACATGCTGTGCGGCATGTCGGCATACGAGCCGCCGAGGTAGGTTGCATAGAGCCTTTGTCCGCCGGTGGTGTCGAATTTGAATATGGCCACGTCCACATTGCCGTGATACATCGTGTCGAAAGCGCCGACCGATGTGGGATAGCCAATGCCAAACACTATACCGCCCGTGTAGGTGTTCTTGTACGAATCAAATGTCGCCGTCGTGCCCCAGTTGTCGGCCGTCGAGCCGGTGTAGGTCGAAAAATACAGCTGGGGGTCGATAACCAGCGGCAAACGTCGGTCGTAGTCGCCGATTTCGAACGCTACACGGTGCGTCACAGCCTTGCCCTGCATTACCTCTGGCCCCGACGTTGTCTTGATTTTCTTCAGCATATATCGCGCCTCGACCTGAATCGTGTCGCCGTTCACAATCTGGTATGCGTATGGCGCCACCTCAACTATTCGGCACACCGACGTGCTGACCACCAAATTGCCGTTCTTAATGCTTACGGCGTCCGGTCCTATGTAGTCGAGCGTTATTTTCGACGGGGTGGAACCAGCGCCTACCACAAAATCGTATTTCAATGCCTTAGTTGCGCCATAGACGTGCATGTCGACGCCATCCCACAGGTCGTGATAAATCACACTGCCGTATTCTGGCACACGGCTCTTCCAGCGACCACGGTCGCGCCCGCGAAAATAATTGTTGTATGTACTCGACCGTCCAACCCCTTCCACACGCGGACTCGGATTACAGCCCGCAAAGCGGATTTTGTAAGCGTGGCCCTTGCGCCCGTAAATACTGTGGTGAAAGGGTTTGTCGGCAGTCTGGGGCACCACCTCGCGCAGGGCTATGGTCATGCAGTCGCGCTCGAGGAATAGCGCCGCACGTCCCATTTGCGCCTCAAACAGAACTGCCTCTACCTCCTGTCCCCGATTTTCCACAAACGACACGTAACCGCCCAAGCCGAGGGTGTCGGTGTCCTTGTGAGTGTGTGCCACCGCCGAAACCGCTAAGATCAAAAAAATTATCAGGCTGGTTTTCTTTCTCATATCTCCGTTTGTCCGCTGCTATCCGATAGTTTCCTCCATGCCGTCCCCGTCGGATTAGACTTTGCAAAAATACGCAAAAAACGGCTAACTTTATAATTTACACCGTGTATTTGACTGCCAATTGGTCAAAATTCACAAATATTGCGTATTTTTGCGGATTGAAATCATTCGGATTCAGCCCGAATAACATAGACAAAACTGATAGTTTCAGTTACCGGTTTCACATATCAACCCGTATAGATGTACACCCTTTACGACTACCTGCATAACGGTTTCCTCTATCTCAACAACATGATGTTTCCGCGCCACAAGAAACTGAACCAGTTGATGATATACTCCACCTCACTGTGTCAGTCGCGCTGCAGGCACTGCTCGATATGGCAGAAGCAGCCCGAACACCTTTCGCTCGACGACATCCGGCGCATCATGGCATCGAGCTGCATCTCGAAACGCACCGTGGTGGGACTCGAAGGCGGCGAATTTGTGCTGCACCCCGAGGCCGAAGCCATATTGGAGTGGTTTTCACTCAACCACAAAAATTATACGCTACTTTCGAATTGTCTGGCCCCCAAACGCGTGATTGAAATGGTGCGCAAATACCGTCCGCGTCACCTGTTCGTGTCACTCGACGGCGACAGAGACACCTACCTGCGCATGCGCGGACGAGACGGCTTCGACCATGTTATCGAGGTGGTCGAGACTCTTAAGGACGAGTTGCCCGTGTCGCTCATGTTCTGCCTATCACCTTGGAACGATTTCAAAGACATGGAGTTCGTTATCGGCATTGCAAAAAAATACGGCATCGACGTGCGCATTGGCATGTACAGCACCATGGATTTTTTCGAGACAACCACAGGCCTGCTCGATGCCGACCGTTTCGTCGAACGCATTCCACAAAATATAGCCGACACTCAGGAGAACTACGACTATGTGGCCCTTTATGAGCAATGGCGCAAAGGAAACCTGAAACTGAAATGCCAGAGCATAAAGAGTTCGTTAGTCATACACAGCAACGGCAACGTGCCGATATGCCAAAACCTCGACCTTGTGCTGGGCAACATCCACGAGCACACGCTCGACGAGATATTCAACTCGAAAGCCTCGTGTCGCACGCAGTGCAAATACGAAAAGGAATGCAACGGCTGCTGGGTAAACTTCCACCGCAAGTATGACGTTATCTTGGTCCGCAACCTCGAACACCTGATGCCAAAACGCATGGTCCAATGGTTCTATGGCAAATACCAGTGGAGCGGCAATCCGCGCCAAACCTATAAGGGATATATGAAAGAGGCCGCACAGCGCAGCGGTATCAATCAGCACTGACATATTATAACATTCAAATCCCAATTCGTGATTGACAAATTGATAACCAAGTACAAGCATATCCGCACCGACCGTTTCTTGAGCCATAGCTACGAAAAGCACTATGCTTTCGTTGGCATGGGGGCGCACAGCCTGAACAACCTCTACCCTGTGTTGCACTACCTGCAGGTGCCTCTGAAATGGATAGTGGTGAGAGACGAGAGCCGCGCAGCAGCGATAGAAACCAAGTTCCACGGTGTCAAGGGCACCGCACACCTCGACGATGTGCTGAACGACCCCGATGTGACAGCTGTTTTTGTGGCAGCCACGCCCAAAGCCCATTTCGAAATATCGAAAAAAGTGCTCGAATCGGGCAAAGCTCTTTTTGTCGAGAAACCGCCATGTTCAACAATCGACGAGTTGAACGAGCTTTCGCGGTTTCAGCAGCCGGTTGCCGTCGGGTTGCAGAAACGCTATGCTCCCGCCACAAAATTGCTCCGCAAACGTCTCGCTTCCGACCCGCCGACAAACTACACCATGCTCTACCGCACCGGTGCCTATCCGGAAGGCGACGCACTACTCGACCTTTTCATCCACCCTATTGACCTCGCCGTTTCGCTGTTCGGCAAGGCCACCATAGTCGCACACGACCGCACCGGCGGTACACTGCGCCTTCTGCTACGCCACGGCGATGTAGGCGGCATGCTCGAACTCTCGACCGACTATACATGGACAGCCGCCGACGAGCGGCTGACCGTGACAACACGAAAAACCGTCTACGACCTGCATCGCATGGAGCATCTCCGCCTCCTGCCCAAACAGAAAAACATTATGGGGGTGCCGATGGAGAAAGTGATGCCGACGCATCTGGCGCAAACAGAGCTTTACGCACGAAACAACTTTGTGCCCACAATGGCCAACAACCAAGTGGTGACACAAGGCTTTTTTGACGAAATAAACTCTTTCGTCGAGGCCGTAGAAGGCCGAAAAAACAACATTTTAACCTCACCCGAACAATTAATGGAGACATATAAAATACTGCAACAATGCGAAAAGTCAAGATTGGAATAGCACAGCTGGGCTGCACAGCCGACAAAGCAGCAAACATTGCCCGATACACCGAAAAAGTACGCGAACTGGCCCACAACGGCGCCCAGATTGTATGTCTTCAGGAACTATTCGCCACCCTTTACTTCTGCGACGAAGAGCGATACCAGAACTTCCAACTCGCCGAACCCATACCCAACGGCCCAACGACGCAACATTTCATGGCACTCGCCAAGGAACTTGGGGTTGTCATTATTGTATCGATGTTCGAGAAACGCGCCGAGGGCCTCTACCACAACACGACAGCCGTCGTCGACACCGACGGCACATATCTGGGCAAATACCGCAAGATGCACATCCCCGACGACCCGGGCTATTACGAGAAATTCTACTTCACGCCCGGCGACTTGGGCTACAAGGTGTTCACCACACGCTACGGACGGCTGGGCGTGTTGATATGCTGGGACCAGTGGTACCCCGAAGCCGCGCGCATCACAGCGCTCATGGGTGCCGAAATGCTTTTCTTCCCCACCGCCATCGGATGGGACGAACGGCAGAACGAACACGACAACCGCGAGCAGTACGAAGCCTGGCAGACCATTCAGCGGGCCCACGCGGTTGCCAACGGTATCCCTGTCGTCTCGGTCAACCGCACCGGCAAAGAGGGCGGCATGCAGTTCTGGGGCGGCAGCTTCATCACAAACGCATTCGGACGGGTGCTGTATCAAGCGCCCCACCTCGACGAGGCCCTGCACGTCGAAGAACTCGACCTCGACGAAAGCGACCACTATCGCCGCCACTGGCCCTACCTCCGCGACCGCCGCATCGACAGCTACGATCCTATAACCAAACGGTTTATCGACTGAATATGTCGGAATATTCAATAGCTCTGAAAGTGCAGTTTCGGACATAGCCGTGGGTCTCGCCTACAAAAAAGGCTACAATATCATTAGCCCTTATAAGGGCACAAAACAACCGATTTTCAACTCATCACAAACAAGTTACTCCGAATGACTCCCAGAGAACAAGGATACCACATGCCAGCCGAGTGGACGGCACACAAGGGCACATGGCTCAGCTACCCCCACAACGAGAACTCGTGGCCCGGCAAAATCGACACAATTTTCCCATCCTACAACCTTTTCATCAAAACCCTTGCCGAGAACGAGGAGGTGCACATATCGGTGCTCAACCAAAAGATGGCCGACGAGGTGACGGCTGCCTTGCGTGGCATTGGAGCCGACATGAATAATGTGTTCCTGCACCAGTTCAAAACCAACGACGCGTGGTGCCGCGACCACGGACCCGCCTTCCTTGTCGATGGCAGCGGCAAATGCGCCGCTATGCTCAACTGGAACTACAACGCCTGGGGTGGAAAATATCCCGCCGACCTCGACAACGAAATACCGCGACTCATCCATTCTCTTTATCCCGACCTGACACTGTTCGAACCTGGCATCGTGATGGAGGGCGGAAGCATCGACATCAACGGCGCGGGCGACCTGCTCACCACTACGTCGTGCCTATTGAACGAGAACCGAAACCCCAACCTCGGACAACGGGAGATTGAAAAATACTTGTGCGACTATTACGGGGTTGAAAATGTGATTTGGCTGGGCGACGGCATCGTGGGCGACGACACCGACGGCCATGTGGACGACCTCTCGCGTTTTGTCGACGACGACACCATTGTCACCGCCGTTGAGGAAGACAAATGGGACGAGAACTACAAGCCGCTAATTGACAACCTCGCACTGCTCAACCGCTGCCGCCTTGCCAACGGCAAACAGCCCACCGTGGTAGAGCTGCCCATGCCGGATGTGGTCACCTACGAGGGGCAACGTCTGCCAGCATCCTATGCCAACTTCTATATTGCCAACGGAAAAGTCATATTCCCGACCTACAAATGCGTCACCGACACCCGCGCGGCCTACATACTCGAAGAATGCTTCCCCGACCGCGAGATTATCGGTATCGACTCGACCGACATAATCTGGGGGCTCGGCAGCTTTCACTGCCTCAGCCAGCAGATGCCACAATAGTCACCGCCCCATCTTACAGAAGCCAGAGAATAAATCTTACGTATAGGGAGACTTGTGCCTCCGTGTGGCACAACGGCGGCACGTTGCACATCCAAACAACTGGTCAATTATGCTCAACAACGAAACAAAAAAATGCGACACATAACCATGTGTCGCCCTTTTCTGCACGAACCTATTCCCGAATATGTTTCTGATGTTTGATTACTGCATTGCCTCAAAATCGTCAATAAACTTGCCGTCGGTTTCAAAAGTGAGGATTCGCGGCGACTTGTCTTTCTTTTTCGACAGACTTATGCGCACCTCATAACTGGGGTGGTTTTTAATGCTCAACACGTTTAGCTCACGGATTTTGTATTTCTTGTACTTGTGGGCGACAGTGTCCTTGATTGCCTGCGGTGTGAACTTGGTGTCCACAGCCCAACGGGTCTCCATACCCTTGGGCGAGAAGCGGAACGACTGCCTTTGGTCGCCGTTGTCGAACTTGACCATATAGATGTCGTTGCTTTCCGAAAGCCATACGGGGTTCTTGGCATCAGGGGCCTGACGCTGGAAATCTTTCACATAGCGTTCGGGCACATCCTGCTCGGCCACAGTTTTGTTTTTCTGGGCAAAGGCTGCGGCCTGAAACGCCAAAATAACAGCCACAAGTGCAAATATCTTTTTCATAACAAATGTTTTATGATTGTTTTCACTTTTGTGTACTAACGACAAATATATAAAAATATTTTATATCGTCACATATTTTACATTTCCGCCGTTCCGCCATAGACATAACTGTTCGGTGTAATGCGACAAATCAATGGGGGCAAAACTGGCTTGTTTACGTTGCTGTGGTTTGATGTCTTCTTTGCTAAAAAAAATTGTCTATCAGCTGTTTTATCACCTTTTCGCCGTCGCGGATTACCTGAGTTGCCCAACAGAGTTTCAGGTCGACCTGCTCGTCATCAGACAGCTGCCATGGGATGTCGGAGGCTCGCATCTTCTCGGTGAGGTAGAAAAGCGAAAGGGCGGCGCAGACGGAGATGTTGAAACTCTCGGTGAAGCCGTACATGGGTATTTTCACGTAGGCGTCGGCATGGTCGATGGCCTCTTGCGAAAGGCCGGTCAGTTCGGTGCCGAACACCAGCGCGGTGGGTTGGTCAATGGGCAGCTCAGTTATCATAGTGTCGCGCTCGTGCGGCAGGGTAGCGACTATGCGGTAGCCTTGTCGACGCAGGTGTGCGTATGCAGCCTCGATGTCGGCGTGTTTGTAGTAGTCGACCCACTTGCTGCTGCCCACGGCCACGTCGCCAGCCGGGTTAAACGGGTTGCGGTCCTCAACCACATGCACATCCTGCACCCCGAAGC
>CAJONE010000047.1 GCA_905235855.1 uncultured Bacteroidales bacterium | reverse complement strand
ACCACCACTACCTATGGTGTCGACCTGTCGGTGGGTTCATGGTCGTGGACGGCTGCGACGGGTACTGTAGCCGACCAAACCGGCTATACGCCGCCCGACGCCACCGCCGACACGCTCACTTTCACCCCCGATGCCGCCACCTGTGCCCAACCGGCTGTGTTCGCTGTCACGATCAACGACCTCGGTGACAAACTGACAGTTGAAGCCCCTTGACAACCAATGCCGAAAAAAAACGTAATGCCGAATCACCATATACCGAAACAACGAAAAAAACAATATTATGGATCTTACAGGAAGAAGAAAAAGCAGCAATGTTGAAGACCGCCGTGGCAAAGGCGGCAAAATTGCCCTCGGTGGCGGTCTCGGCGGCGTAATCGTTGCCGTCGTGATAGCCCTCTTGATGGGCAAGGATCCAAGCGGAGCCCTTCAGCAGCTTGGCGAGACACAGCAGACTTCGAACACCGAGTTTGTGGCCAGCGAACAGGAGCAGGAACTCGAGATCTTTGCAAGCCAGATACTCGCCAGCACCGAGGATGTGTGGGGTGCGCTGTTCAAGAAGATGGGTCGCACATACGAGGCGCCCAAACTCGTGCTGTTCAAAGGCAGTGTGCAGAGCGGCTGCGGCGGCGCGTCTGCCTCGTCGGGTCCCTTCTATTGCTCGGCCGACCGCAGTGTCTATATCGACCTCGATTTCTTTGCCGACATGCAGAAAACCATCGGTGCCGGCGGCGATTTTGCATACGCTTACGTCATTGCCCACGAGGTGGGGCACCATGTGCAGAACCTGCTTGGCGACCTCGGCGAGGCTCATCGCGTTGATTCAATACCTCTCGGTTATTGGGAGATGACAGCCAACCGACTTTATTATGCGGCCTACTATGCAGCGTCGGCCCTGCTGCTCAATCACGGATTCTCGGTCCAGACACATAATGGGATAATACAGATGTTAGGACTCCATTTCATCAAGACCTGCAAGCTAAGTCGAGAGAGCGGAACCTTGTATGGTCGCCTATTTTCGCTGAGGCAGACCGGTGATTACGGAGACACCTTCGACCTCACCGAGGAGGATGTGAAGCCACTGGTTGAACCAACTAAAGATTTTATAGATGCCATATCAACCCTACTGACCAGCTAATTCCTTCGACCCTCAACCCCGGACAAAAAAACAGTAAACACCTTAACACCCAAACACCCCAACACTTTAACAAATACCTCCTATGCATCTTTCAAGCCAAACCATCAACCATACCCCTGAAAAATCGCAGGTGTCCGCACGAGACAAACGCCCCGACGGACAGCTACCATATCCACACATCCAACACCCCACAAGCCGCCTGCGAACCCTCGCAGCCGCTGCTTTGCTGTTGCTCGGCACCACCGCCTGGGGGCAGCAGGCTTTGCCCTACACCTATGGCTTCGAGAACAACAACCTTGCCACCGATGGTTGGACACAAACCACGACGAATGCCAGTTCTGGAATATACAACACTGGTGCCCACGGTGGTTCTTATCATTTCAGGTTCCAATGGTCCGAAAATCCAGGCTACCTGAGGTCACCACGCCTCACGGGAACAGAAAGTGGTGTCCATTTGAGTTTTTATTACAAAAATTATGGTACATCCTATGTGGAGCAGTTTCAGGTGGGATACACAACAGCCAACAACACAGACCCGTCGACCTACACATACGGAGCAACAATTTATGGTACAAGTAACTGGTTGCAGTATGAAACGGACCTTCCAGCAAATACGCAGTATGTTGCGATAAAGTATATCTACACCGATGGATATTATTTGATGCTCGACGACTTTGAATTCACAAGTAGTTTTTCAGGGCTCATCATGGCCAACGGCCTGACGCAAACCATCGAGTGCGCCACGACCTACAATTTCTACGACAATGGCGGACCCACCGGCAACTACACAAACATCAACACCACACATACCGCCACGTTCACATCCACGGGAAACATAACAATCAACTTCTCGCAATTCGAGACCGAGTCAACAGGCAGCAGCAATTGGGACAACATCAAAATCTACGACGGGACGGTAGCTACAGGCACACCACTTGTGTTTGGCTGCACGGGCTGGACCAACGGGCTAAACGGCGCAGCTGCGGGTTTTAGCCAACTGCTTGCGACTGGGACGGACTATACATGCACATCGGGAACAATGACCGTTGTATGGAAAGCCGACAACACCAACAACGCGGCGGGCTGGGCGGCCACCATAACGGCCACGGGGTGCCCTGCCCCCGACCCGTGTACACCCACACTTACATCATCCACAACAACCTACTATATCAGCCGATTCCAAACCACGGGCGCCAACACCAATATCAACAATACAACAAGCGGTACGGGTGCGTCGTATTCGAATTTCTACAACAGTGTGGCAGCGGTTGCAGATGCTGGAGCGACCATAGGTTTTACCATCACCATAGCTGGAGGTGGCACTCACGGTTCGGCGATATGGATTGACTGGAATCGCAACGGCACATTCGAAACCACTGAAAGGGTTTGGAACACGACATCGTATACCTCATCACCCCACACGGGCAGTTTCACTATCCCTACAGATGCAGATGGAGACTACAGGATGAGGGTTGTCAGTGACTATTTGGGTTCAAATCCGTCAAATCCATGCTCGGCAAACACAGGAGAGTTTGAAGATTATAAGTTGACCGTCAGCGGCTGCACCTCGCGCACGGCGTCGATTTCGGGCTGTCCGGCCGTTGATGTCGCCTCGGGCGGCACGGTGCAGCTTACTGGCTCGGTTTCGGCAGGCGGCGGTGCCGTCACCTGGACCAGCAGCAGCCCCGCAGCCGCAACGGTTTCCGCCGGCGGCCTCGTCACCGCTCTTGCACCGGGCACTACCACGATAACCTACACCCGCGCTGCCAACGGCGCCTACTGTGCTGCTTCGGCCACTTGCAACATCAACGTTGTTTGCGCTACGAACACGCAGCCGTTTGCTTTCTCTACCACGGCGGGCACTGTGACGGAGGATGCCACGCTAACCATTGAGACGGGTTGGCTCACCGTGCCGGCGGGTGCCACGGTGACGAGCTACACCAGCGACAACACCTCCATTGCCACGGTGACCAACGCGGGGGTGGTGACAGGTGTCAGTGCCGGCACAGCGCATATAACCGCCACCATAGCGCAGTGGACCTACAACGGCGTCACCTACTGCCAACGCACCACAACGAACACGTTCACCGTGACGGTGACAGGCGACGGCTGTGCAAAAGTGGGGAACGAGACTAACCAAACATCAGATTCACCAATTTATACCTATTGGGCTTATTACGGCTACACACAGCAAATATATACAGCAGCCGAATTAACGGCAGCCGGTGCTTGTAGAGGAGTCGTCAGCAGCATAAAATTCCAATACAAAGGACGTAATAGTGACCCTGTTAACCTGACAGTCCCGATTGAAATATACATCGGTTCAACCTCGCAGTCCGACTTAAGTACAGAATGGGTAACCGATGGCAACCTAACCCTTGTTTACAACAATTCCGTAACATGTTCCCCCGGCTGGATGAATATACCTCTATCAACTCCATACGAGTGGGACGGCGAAAGTAACATTGTGATAGCCATAAGAACAACTGGCTCATTTACAAATTATGACTATTATTTTTATGGAACAAGTATCGCTAATATGACAAGATACGCGAGTAACTCTTCCGAGATGATAGCCTTGGAGTCAAATAATGTCCCTGGTGATTTATCAGGAAGTACGGCTACATATCGCCCAAACGTAAAATTCTGCATTGACTGCTGCACCGAGCGCGGCGCTGCTGCGCATATAACGAACAGTTGCCCGATAGAGCTGCCCTATGGCTCCACGGTGCAGTTGAACGGCACGGTCGATGTGGGTGTGGGCGACATCTCGTGGAGCAGCAGCAACACCGATGCAGCTACGGTCAGCGGCAGCGGATTAGTGAGTGCCGTGACTATGGGTTCGGCCACCATCACCTATAGGCGCGCCTATGATGGCACATACTGTGCGGCATCAACTACATGCGTTGTGAACGTGGTTGTGCCGACGCCCACCGTTGAGCAGACCGACGACCCGCTGCCCGAATGCGGCGACGGCAACGCGACGCTGGTGGCATCAGTCTCGTCAGTGCCATCTGGCTATACCTTCCACTGGTACACGAACTCCACCTGCACCGACGAGATCACCGCCGGTGTGTCGGGCACAAACAACAACACGCTCTCCTATCCGGCCACAAACGCAACTCAGGTCTGGTGCCGTTTAGAGAAACCGGGATCGACAACAACGCAGACATTCGATTATACCGGCGAGATACAGACCTATACTGTCCCAGCCGATGCCGAGTCGCTGACGCTTGAAGTGTGGGGAGCCCAAGGCGGTTCGTACAACGGCACCTACAGCGGTGGACGCGGCGGATATATGAAGGGCACGCTTGCCAATCCCACAGCCGGTAGTACGCTATATGTGGTCGTTGGTGGTCAGCCGGCGGCATATACTACAACTCCGACAAGCACCACGGGAGTCAATATCCCCGGCGGATACAATGGTGGCGGAAGTGCTGTAACACACTACTATTCGTTATCGGGAAATATTGGTTGGTCACTGCCACAAGGTGGTGGAGGAGCCACACATATAGCCACCGTTGACGGACTGCTTAACACTATGAATACAAAACAGGACAAAGTCCTAATTGTAGCTGGCGGCGGCAGTGGTGGTGTTTATTGTTATGGTACGGGGAGTGTGGGACTCAACGGTTATACTGGTTTTGCGGGCTATGCTGGCGGCGGTAGCACAAGTGATGCCTATAGCGACACCTACAGGGCAACACAAACTGCAGCGGGATCAAATGGCTCGTTTGGTCAGGGTGCCAGTTTAACAACGAATGCCAACTACAGGTATGGTTCATCCGGCGGTGGCGGCGGCTGGTATGGCGGTGGACGTAATACTTTTAATGACACTTATTCAGAAGCGGTAGTTCACGGTCACGGCGGCGGCTCTGGTCATTTCAATGCGGCTTTGACTGGCACGCAGGAGACTAACGGCAGCCGTACGGGCAACGGACAGGCGAAAATCACTGCTGATATCCCGATGATGACGGGCTCAGCAGCCAGCGTGACCGTAAAGTGCTGTGGCATCGACACCCAAGTCAAGATATCGGCTCCATGATTCCTGACAGGAAGCGCGGAAGACGGAAATCGATTGTGGTTAGCAGCCTGCACGACTGGAACTACTTTCCGACAGATATTCTCTATGGTCGTTGTTGAGATGTTTGTGAAACATCACGATGAGGCACCTTGAAGCACCACGAGCGTGCTGTTGTCGTATTGTGGGGCCGCAGAGCTGTTTTACCTTCCTTCAACTCGGTACTGACTGGAATCATGCCGCTGTGACGGGCACTTGTTTCGGGGGGCGGATGTGTCGTTAAGAATTTTTTTGTTCTTTTTCTTGACTTTTTTGGCTTAAATTTCTACTTTTGTAAGTTGTAATGTGTGCCGTAATATGTGGCGAGATGTTGCAACACGCTGATAGGCAGATAAAAGCATTGAAATAGAGTGCTTATTTGATGGCTGCGTTCATTCCAAGCCACCATACTCAAAAAAAAAATCAAACCTTTAGAATATGAGCGAATATTACAAGCACGAAACCAAAACCCTCAGAACAGAAACGACAACAGACCACCGCAACAAGTACGCGAAGTCACCTTCGGGCAAAACGGTCGACAGCTTCCTACCTTTGATGCAGGATGAAAAAAAATGCGATAAGCTCCACGATGTTTACCGCAAGTCTACCGAGCAGGAGCCGATAAGTCGTTTGGCCAGCCCGATTGCCTTGATGGTCACTCTCTTACTTGGTTGGATTGCGGTGCCGTTTGCCGCTTTTTCACAATCGGAACTGACGGTGTATGATGGAACGGTTCAAAACTCATACGTACCAGCATACATGGGCTACTTCGATGACTTTACGAGAAGCCAGTTCGTAATACCGTCAGCTGCTTTGTCAGAGATTGGCAGTGGCTCTATAATCAGCGGAATAAAGTTCTATTCTACATCATCCAATGTTCCATATACTTCGGTAAGCACTGTGGATGTTTATCTGAAGGAGGTGGGCTACACTACGATTTCAGCTTTCGAGACCAAAGCCAGCAGCACATCTGTTTACACGGGGACTCTTTCGGTAGAGACGGCCGGTAGTGGCGGCGAACTGACAATCAACTTCACCAGCCCATACACCTATAGCGGCGGCAACCTGATGATAGGCATAGAGAATACCACCGATGCCGGATACAAGTTTATATACTTCTTGGGACAGACGGTTACAGGAGCTTCCATTGCGGGATATAATGGTACCAGTCTGGCTAATGTCACTCCGACCCAACGCAATTTCATTCCCAAGACCACAATCTATTACACCGACAATACATGCCAGCCGACATGGACCGGTACCAGCAGCTACTATATCAACAATTTTACCGTCACCAAGTCGGGCGCAACTCTGCTGAACAGTGCTTCATCCGGAACAACCCGCACCACTACAAACTATTTCTCCACGCGGAGCATCACCGCATTGGCAGGAGATGTTCTGACGTGTACTACTACCATGAGTGCAAGTGCAACCTACGGCTTTGCCTTGTGGGTTGACTTTAACCAAAACGGTTTTGACGCGGGCGATCTGCAGTACTCGACTACAGGATATCAGAATTCTCCCTACAGCTTTAATTTCGCTATCCCGGCTGGCACCTTGCCAGGTGTATATAGGCTTAGAATCTGGGCGGATTATCTAAGAAGCTCCGCGTCCGACCCATGTGGCACCTACAACACTGGCGAAGCCGAGGATTACAAACTGATAGTCATTCCTCCTCCAGATCCTGACCTGCCAGATGTTTGCCAGGGGTTTGAGTCTGGCGCATTGCCGAGCGGATGGACAACCACAGACTCATGGACTGTAGGCATAGGAGACTATAGCGGTACTACAACCGGAACCCATTCGGGTAGTTTCAATGCGCTTAGGGAACATACAAGCCGTGGAGATGTGGATTATCTGTTAAGCCCTTTGATGGACTTGAGCAATATAGCCTCCGGCACTCTCTCGTTTTGGTATATCAACCGCAGTTGGGGTAGCGACATCGATGCTTTTGGAGTCGAATATAGAGTAAACGGCGGAGCGTGGCAGTCGCTGTTTAGCACTGCCGCTGCTCATGAGACATGGACTCAACAGTCCATTGACCTTCCAGCTGCAGCCCTTGCCGCGAACTTCCAATTACGGTTCACATACACCGACAATTATGGCTACGGCGTGGGGCTGGACGATATCTGCATGGAGCTGGTTCAACCCGAAAGCGAATGCGAGGATTTCGAGGGCGGATCCATGCCCAGTGGATGGACAACCAGTGGCCCCGGAACTTGGACAGTGGGGACGGGTGACTACAACACAACTACTGGCGCGCACGGAGGAACATATAACGCGAAGATAAACCACAGCACAAATGGCAACGAAACCTACCTGATAACCCCAGCCTACGATTTCAGCGGTTACAGTTGGGTAACGCTCTCGTTCTGGTATGTCAACCGCAGTTGGAGTGGCGACATCGATTATCTTGATGTCTATTACCGCGTCAACAGCGGAGCGTGGCAGTCGCTGTTCAGCACCACTACGGCACACGCCACGTGGAGCGAGCAGACAATCAGCCTTCCGGCTGGTGCTCTCGCTGCGAACTGCCAAATCGGTTTCAAATGCACCGACGACTATGGTTACGGCATAGGTATCGACGATGTTTGCTTTATTCACCCTCCGGTTGACTGCACCAACCGCACGGCTTCCCTGACTGGATGTTCTGCGGCCACGCTTACGATCGGCAACACCCGTCAGCTTTCGGGCTCGGTTTCGGCAGGCGGGGGCACGGTCACCTGGTCGAGCAGCAACACCGATGTGGCTACCGTCAATGCGAGTGGCCTGGTCACGGCAGTCAGTCCCGGCACGGCGGTCATAACCTACTCGGTCGCGATGGACGACCCCTATTGCGCCGTTTCGGAGACCTGCACCGTGAACACCGGCTGCAGCGAGAGTGCATGGAACATCGACGACATCGACGGGCAGACCAAGACCATCGACTGCGGCAGAAGTTACTGTTTCTTCGACAGCGGCGGCCCCGACGGCGACTATGGCGCTTCCGAAGACTATACTGTAACGTTGACCTCGTCGGGAACGATACACATAACGTTTCTGGCCTTCGGGACCGAGTCGGCCACGTTTGACTACCTCACCGTAGCGGGCACTGACCACGACGGCACCTACGGCGGCACTACCATACCGGGCGAGTTCATAGCCACGGGCACCACCGTTACGCTGACGTGGCATTCTGACGGGACTGTTTTCAATTCCGGTTGGAAGGCCGTTATCACGGCCGAGGACTGCTGCACCACGTCGCGCACGCTGACCATGACTGGCTGCCCCGCCAGTGAGCTGCTGTCGGGCGGCACAGCTCAACTCTCCGCCACCCCCAGCATCAGCGGCGGCACAATCACGTGGACCAGCAGCGACGAGCGCGTGGCCACGGTCAGCACTACAGGTCTGGTGACAGCCGTAAGTCCGGGCACGGCCACCATCACGGCCCGCATCTCGGCCAGCGGCATCTACTGTCCGGCCGAGGCCACCTGCGAGGTATCGGTCTCCTGCGGCGGAAACATGTTTACCGTGGGCAACGCCACCACATCCTCTAACAGCTATGGACCGGTAAACAATAATTGGGGCAATTGCTACAGGCAGATTATCTACGATCCGTCCGAGCTCTGCGTCGGCGTCATCAAGGGCATCGCTTTCAATTACGCCTACACGTCGGCCATGACTGCCAAGACCGACGTGAAGATTTATATGGGTATGCGGTCGACAGCCACGTTCGCCAACAATACCGACTGGACCACCGACCTCACCGAGGTGTATAGCGGCGATTTCAACTTCACGAGCCAGGGTTGGCAGTGGTTCGACCTTACGACACCATACGATTACAACGACGGAAGCAAGTATCTGGTTGTGGCCATACTCGACAACTCCAACGCCTACGACGGTAGCGAATGGGTGTTCTATTATACTACGTGTACGGGCATAAAGCAACTCTATATGCAGCGCGACGGCACGCCCTACGACGACCCGATTAACAACGGCTCTACTGTTTCGACTGCAACAATCAGACCAAACACGCGCTTCTGCATCGCTTGCTGCACCGAGCGCGAAAATGTGGCCGGTTTCCGGTTCTGTAGGGATGAGCTCAATGTTGCAATCGGCGATGCTATAACCATGCCGGTCGAGGGTGCCGACGCTGTTACGCCCGCTGGTACGGTGACCTACAGCAGCAGCAACACGGCGGTGGCGACGGTCGATGCCGACGGCACGGTGCACGGTGTGGCTCAGGGCACGGCTACCATCACGGCCACCATCGCCGCTGCAACGGTGAGCGGCATCGACTATTGCGCCACTAACGCAAGCTACACGGTGCGGGTGGGCACGGCCGGCAGCATGACAACGTGCACCACCATAGGCGATGGCACGGGTACGACTTATTATCCGATAGCAGGTTTCTGGGGCTGGCAATACGATGTTTATGTTTACAAGCCGTCGCTTGCCGACGAATTGAACAACAGTTGCGACATAACCAGCATTGCATACGACATAGTGAGCAACAGCACCACAGCTGGCGCACGGATGGAAATCTGGCTGAAAGATGTCGATCCCGACTATACCTTGGCAGCGGGGACGGCATTCAGCACCTACACCACGGGTGCCACACAGGTGTACACCAACGGCGCGTTGACAACGGAAGTGGGTTGGAACTTGTTCAATTTTGCCACTCCCTTCTCTCACGAGGGCGGCAAAGCGCTGCTCGTGGCTGTGCGTGGAGTGGGATGCAGCACAAGCGGCGGTTGTTCACGTTCATGCCGCTACACATCTGAGGCAGGCTCGCATTGGTACAAACACCAAGACAGTACAGACCCTACAACGTCTACAACGGGGACCATTGACGACTATAGATCCAATGTCAAGATGTGTTTCAGCTGCACTTTCGTCCCCGATGTGATGCCTTCGGTCGCTGTTGATAACGACAATGTCACTGCATGCAAGGATGTGGCTATCGAACCTGTCACTGTCACGGCCTCGGAGGGGACTCTCACTTTCTCGCCTGAGCTCTCCACGCTGGGTCTGTCCTACAACAGCGCGACACACCAGATCACCGGTGCCGTGGGCTCGGTGGGCAACCATACCATCACCATCACGCTCACCGCTCCCGACAACTGTCTCAAAAACCAGGCCACCACAACTGTCAATATAACCACCATCGATGCTAACATCCTGTTCCCCGAAGACTAACCGGTGAATTACGGAAAGGGTTTAGAACAGAATCAAATGCCAAATAATATGAAACAAATCAAAACCACAAGATATATGAAGGATAATAGGGTAGAAGACCATGCTTTTGCGGCGAAGTTACTTCGTGGTCTTGCCTCGGCCTTGCTGTTTTTCGCGGCCGTGTTGTGCGGTTCCGTGCAGGCACAGGTGCCGTCGAAAAGTATCTGTGTCGGCGTCAGCCAGAAGATTAAGGCTAAACTCACCACGCCTGGAACGGCTCCATACACATACGTGTGGGCTGTGACGTCGGGCGACGCCTCTTTGGCCGGCTTGCCAGCCGACGTGTCGGTGACGGCTCCGGCGCTCGACCCTGACTCGGTTGTTACGGTTATGCCACTTGCCCCCGGCACCTACGAGTACACCGTCACCATCACCGATGCCATGGGCTGTGTGGTGCAGAAAGTGGCTCAACTGGTGGTGAACGGCAGCCCAATGATAATGTTGTCAAACAAGAATCAGGAGGTCTGCCAAGCCTCCCAGTTGGTTACCTCTATTGCAAGCTATGCCTTCGCAACCTTAACTACTAATCCGGCAACCCTGCCGACGGGCATGAACATGACAGGCTCGCTGATTACCTATACCAGTGCTCTGGCTCCCGGAACATACGATATCGAGGTGATTGCCAACAGCAACCAAACTCCTTCTTGCGGCAATATGTCCGACAACCTGCATATTGTGGTGCATGGCAATTTTTCGGCCACTGCCACACCATCGGCAGAATATGTTTGTTATGGCACCAATGCCACCCTCACCGCCTATCCATTAGGCGGCCAGGGCGAGGGCAATCCAGCCAACTACTCTTACCAGTGGTATTCCGCTGCCGACAACAGTGCCGCCATCAGCGGTGCCACCGGGCAGTCCTTCATCGGCGGCGTCAGCAATGTCGCGGGCACTCATACTTATTATGTCAAAGTGACCGACGCTATGTGCGGCACAACCGACTTCATACCGGTCAGCTACACTGTCTATGAGCAATTCTCCGCCACCGCCAGCAGCGACAAAGAAAACTACTGCATCGGCGAGACCGTCACTCTTACGGCTGTTGCGGAGGGCGGCCAGGGTGCCGGCAATCTGGCCAACTACAGCTATCAGTGGTACTCTGCGGCCAACGACGGCGCGGCTATAACTGGTGCCAATTTACCCACCTTTATTGGCGACAACACCGCTGGCCCGCATACCTATTTCGTTAAAGTGACTGACGCACTATGCGCCCCCACCGACTTCATCCCTGTCTACTACAATGTTTACGACACGTTGCTTGCCAGTGCGACACCCACCACTCCAAACTACTGCATCGGAGCTGCGGCTGCCCCGCTGACGGTTGCCGTGACCCACAGCAGCGGCGTGAGCGGCTACCCGCAGTACCAGTGGTACGACGGCGCGAGCGAGATAGCCGGTGCCACGACCGACAGTTACACACCCAGTACAGCCAGCGATCACACAGGCGAGCATATATACAAGGTGAAAGTAACC
>CAJONE010000046.1 GCA_905235855.1 uncultured Bacteroidales bacterium | reverse complement strand
AGTTGAGTATTTCGGAACCGCCGTGCATGCAGGCCGCCATCACAAAATGGTGGGCATTCATGTACTGAATCATATATTTGTTTTCGATCTCGGTGGCCTCGTACTGGTCCTCGTATGAGGTGGCAGTGTTGAACGGGTCGGGGTAGGTGCGGTTGAGGTCAATGTCGTTGCCGTTGTATCGCCCGCTGTAGTCGTATGTGTTGTTCGGCTGCCAGATGTAGTTGTCGCCCCCCTTGTAGGTGCCGTCGGGGTTGGCATCAGGGCAGATGTAAATCTGCGTCGTGTTGACAAGGTCGGTGAGGTCGTCGACGGTGCCGTAGCTGGTGAGGAGTGTGTCGATCATACGGAGCATGAAGTAGAATCCCGTCACCTCGTCGCCGTGCATTGACGACATGTAGAACCACTCCGGCTCGGCCTCGGTATCGTTGGGGTTGTCCGAAATCTTGAGGCAGAGAATTAGGTGGTTGTTATACGAATATCCGATGGTGTCGAGCTTGCATAGGTTAGGGTAGCTGTTGGCCCAGTTCTGCATCATCTGTAGATAGACGCTATAGCTGGGATACATGTTCCATCCCTCCATTTGGGCAAGGGTTGTGGCGGCAGTGATGGTGGTTTTTGTGGCGTCTTCGGGGAGTGGAGCCATTTCGTAGGGTATGCCCAGCTGCTCGAAAGCGTTGAGTTCCTGCGGGTTGGCGTAGGCGGTGTAGAGGCATCCTTCGCGGTTGTCGATGGAAACAGTCCTGGAAATGGCCGGTTCGAGGGTGCGGTCGCATTCTTCAAACTGTATGCGCACCACCTGGGCATGGCCAAGCAGCATGGTGCCGATGAAAGCCAAAACAAGTAATAAGCGTTTCATATTTAGTAGTTTTTAGTTGCTCTTCTGAACGTGTAAAGATAGTTGGCGGTGAAGTTCCAAAGAGTGGTTACTCCTACCGCAAAGACCCAAAGGATATAGAATTTCCAGTCGCCTTCTCTCGACCACGAGGGCAGAAGGCGGCTTCCAAACCAAAGCGTGCCGTTGTTGATGCCAAGTCCTATAAGACTGATGAGAAAGAATTTGAGATACTCGATACCGACTTGCCTGTCTTGGCTGCGGAATGTCCATAGGCGGTTGAGGAAATAGTTGGTGGTGGCTGCGGAAATGAAACCGACCGTGTTTGCCACGTATTGGTTGATGTGGGCCACATCGCGAAGGAGATAGAGTGTTCCGCCGTGTACAACCATCCCGGAGGCACCAACGATGCCGAATTTAATGAATTTCAGGATGAGTTGCCGGGCGATAGGCATATAGGTGTTTTATCGTTGTTGCGTAATTGCGTTATAACGTCATTATGCCGACTTACACGTTTCAGAACTGTTTCTCGGCGTTTGAGTGTATGATGCCTGACTTGCGGATACGCTGCGGGTTGTGGTCGCGTTTGGGTTTGCTGATACGGGGACCTTTGTTAGGACGGCGCGGCAGGAATTTTGCCTCGCCCGCTTCGTTCACCTCCAGCCCGTAGACTTTCTCGGTGTCGAGGTTGCACTTGATGTGCCAGTATCTGCCGCAGCCTCCGGATGTACGCACGATGTCTTTCTTGAGAAGGTTCTGCGGCGTGTCGTCCCATAGAAAATTCACCCAAATGATATGGGCACCGTTCAGGTCTACAAATCCCACATACTGGCGTTCGTAGCGGTGCATGTGCTCGTCTATGATTGGGCAGCGGCCCTCTTGGTTTTCGTGGTTGCGGTTCACGTAGGCAATTTTTTTCTGAATCAGCCTCTCGGCTTTCGCTATGTCGATGTCGGTAGGCGTGTAGCGTCCCTCCTGGTTCTCGACAATGAAGTCTACCGCCCAGTTCTTGTGGAACGAATAGCCGTGGTAGTTGTTGCCCGAAATCTCCTCGTAGTTCCACTTTTCTTCAGGAACAACGTATTCCTGCGTGTGTGCATAACAGATGGTAGCAAGCGTTAGGAGCGACAAAAACATTTTTTTCATTTCAGGTTCTTTTTATATTAATGCTGTATGCAAAGATACAAAATTTTATTGAATGTGCTAAAAATTGTAATTTTGCAGAGTTTTGTCATAGGGAGGGCTATATGAAACACAACTTCAACTTTATGTCACATAATCTTCAGATTTTCTTTTTTGCGTTTGCGACAGTGCTCTTTGCCAGCTGCGGTCGCACTTCGTCCAAAATCCAGACCGGCGACCTGTTGTTTGTCGGCCTGCCGCTCGACTACACTGTCGAGGGCGACACGGCAAGTATGGCCGATGCCATAGCCTCGGCCACGGGTAGTGAGTCGCATGTGAACTTTATTCATGTTGCCATACTCGAAGTTGGCGGCGATACCACTTGGGTTATCGATGCTACTATCAAGCGCGGTGTGGCGCGCTACCCGCTCGACTCGATGCGAGAGGATTTCCGCCTGCGTAGCGGAGGTTATCCGGTATTTTCGGTCAAACGACTGAGACATAATCGGAATGCGGAACAATGGATTGCCAATGCACGGAAGTATGTCGGACAAAGATACGATATGGCATTCTTGCCCGACAACGATGAACAGTATTGCAGTGAGCTTGTCTGGAACTCATATCTCGATGGCGATGGCGAGCACATCTTCAGTGCCGCTCCGATGAATTTCAAGTCGCCCGACGGCTCTTATCCGCCTTACTGGGTATGGCTCTTTGCCCAGCTCGGAATGCCTATTCCGCAAGGTGTTATGGGCACCAATCCCAACGATATGGCTGCCGACAAGCTGCTACAGCCCGTTTGTACGCTCTGAGTATATAACTTTGTGTCGAGCAGTTAAACCATGTTCATCAACATTATACGTGCCAGCGAGAACAACCTGCGCGATGTGTCGCTGCGTATCCCGAAACATAAAATCACCGTGTTTACCGGAGTGTCGGGGTCGGGCAAAAGCTCGCTCTGTCTCGACACGATAGCCGCCGAAAGCCGTCGCGAACTGAACGAGACGTTCCCGTCGTTTGTGCAGCAATATCTGCCTAAATACGGACGGCCCAGAGTGGAACGCATCGAACAGATGCCTGTAACCATAGTTATCGACCAGAAGAAGCCTGCTAACAACAGTCGGTCGACGGTGGCGACTTATACGGATGTCTATGCTCTGCTGCGGCTGCTTTTCTCGCGTGTGGGCGAACCGTTCATCGGCTACAGCGACACGTTCTCGTTTAACCACCCAAGTGGCAGCTGTCAGCGTTGTGCGGGTTTGGGCGAAATCCGTGAACTGGACATCCACAAGCTTGTTGATTTCGACAAGTCGCTCAACGACGAGGACACCATACACTACATAGCCTTCGGCAAAGGTGGTTGGCGATGGATACGTTATGCCCACAGCGGGCTGTTCGACCTCGACAAGAAAATCAAAGACTACACTCCAGAGGAACTCGACCTCTTTCTCAACTCACCGCAAATCAAACTGAAGAACCCGCCCGCCAACTGGCCCAAGAGCGCGAAATACGAGGGGCTCATACCCCGAATGTACCGCAGTATCATCAACTCCGAGGAGGGGAGGCTTCACGCCGCTGCCATCAACCCTATGCTCACTATGGGCACCTGCCCCGACTGTGGCGGCACACGGCTAAACGAGCGGGTGCGTTCTTGCAAAATAGAAAACCGAAGCATCGCCGATGTGCTCGCAATGTCTATCGACGAATCGCTCTCTTTCATCCAATCAGTCTCTCACCCGCTTGCTGTCGATATACGGCGCGAACTCTCCAAACGCCTTCAGGCTCTTGTCGATATCGGGCTCGGCTACCTGTCGCTTTCTCGTGGCACCAGCACGCTCTCTGGCGGCGAGGCCCAGCGCATCAAGATTGCGCGCTATATCAACTCGCCCCTGACCGATATGGCCTATGTGCTCGACGAACCGAGTGTCGGTCTGCATCCGCTGGATATATCGCGGCTTAAGCACTCGCTGCTCCATCTGCGCGACCGTGGCAACACACTGCTTATTGTCGAGCATCACCGCGAGATTATATCAATGGCCGACCATATCGTTGATATGGGGCCTGGCGCCGGCTGCCACGGCGGCACGATAACATACGAGGGCGACTACGCGGGTCTGCTGCGGTCCGATACCGCCACAGGCCGCTCCCTGTGCCATCATGCACAATTCAAGATGCAGGTGCGCGAACCGCAGGGCTGGTATGAGATAAACAACGCCACACTGCATAACCTCAAAAACCTCTCGCTGAAAATCCCCAAAGGGGTGATGACGGTCATAGCGGGCGTTGCCGGCTCCGGCAAAAGCTCGCTTATGGAGTGTTTCATTGACAAGTTGCGGTCAGAACGCCCTATCTTCATCGGCCAGCACAACATCGGCATCAACCTGCGCTCCACTCCGGCTACCTATCTCAATATCTCCGACACTATAAGGAAGCTCTTTGCCAAGACGAGCGGCAAGCCGATGCAGCTCTTCTCGTTCAACGGTGCCGGAGCATGCCCTGCCTGCAAGGGCAGGGGAGTGATAGTCTCTGATATGGCTTTCATGGAGTCGATCGAAACCGAATGTGAATTGTGCCATGGAACCCGCTACAACGACGAGGCTCTCAGCTGTCGTTACAGAGGTAAGACCATCGCCGAGGTGATGAGTCTCTCCATCGACGAGGCTCTCCTTTTCTTCAAGGGACAGCCATTCGAACCGCAACTTGAGGCCCTCTCCAAAGTGGGGCTCGGCTACCTCCAACTTAACCAGTCGATGACAACGCTCTCCGGTGGCGAACTGCAACGCGTAAAACTGGCCGACAACCTGCACCGCAAGGGCGAAGTGTATATAATCGACGAACCCACCGACGGACTGCATCTCGACGATATACGGCGGCTGCTCGATTTGTTCAACGAAATGACCGACATCGGCAACACGCTGATACTTATAGAACACAGCCTCGACGTGATGAAAAACGCCGACTACCTCGTCGAACTCGGACCAGGCGGCGGAGCAAACGGCGGACAACTGCTCTATGCCGGAGAACCGAGTGGGGTTTTGGCCTGCAAGGAGTCTGTAACGAGGCAATTTTTGTGTAGTGGGCTGTAGCCACTTCCCACTATGCCATCGTATTGGCTATTTTGTCGGCGTTCATGCTGCGGGCCGAGGCATCGAAGATTTCTTTATACAAGCCGCCCTGCCTGTACACATCTTTCGGTGTGCCATGCTGGGCTACATGGCCAGTGTCGAGCACGTAGATATAGTCCGAATCGATTATCTGTCCTATGTTGTGGCTTATCACTATCACCGTGCGTCCCTGTTTAATGGCGTCGATTGAGGCTTTTATCTGTTCTGTGGCTATCGCGTCGAGGCTGGCTGTGGGTTCGTCGAGGAAAATGATGGGCGGGTTCTTCAGAAACATGCGCGCTATGGCAATGCGCTGCTGCTGGCCGCCGCTGAGTTGCAGTGCGTTGCTCTCAAACCCGTCGGGCAATTGCATTATCTGATCGTAGATGTAAGCTTGCCGTGCGGCCTCGCGCACTTGTTCGGTAGTGGCCGACGGGTTGCCGTAGCGGATGTTCTCGTCTATGCTTCCGCTGAAGATATGGTTTTTCTGTAAAACAAGTCCGATGTTGTCGCGCAGATGTTCGGTGTCCCATTCTTCGAGCGGAACGCCGTCGAGGGCTATGTGTCCGCTATCGGGGCTGTAGAACTTGTCAAGCAGGTTCACAATCGTGCTCTTGCCCGCACCGCTTAGTCCTACCAGTGCGGTGGTTTTACCAGCCGGTATTTGCATCGTGAGGTCGCGTATGGCGTGTGTGCCGCCGGGATAAGTGAACTCAACATTTCGCAGTTCGAAGTCGCCGTGCACTTGTTCAGTCTTGTGTTGCCCGCTTGTCTCTACGTCACCTTCGTTGTCAAGTATGCCGAAAAATCCCTCGGCATACACCAGCGCGTCGTTCAAATCGTCGTATATGCGGTGCAACTGACGTATCGGTGCACTCACGTTGCTGAAAAGCAAAACATGATACATTATTTTGCCTATCGTCATGCCGGGATAGTCTATGAGTACCAGATAGGCTGTAAGTATGATTATCAGCACGGTGCCAATCTGTTCAACGAATGTTTTTAGACCCTCGAACAGGAACGAGATGCGGCGCGTCTGCATCTGCTGCGCGGTCGAGTCGTTTTGCAGTTTGGCTTGTTTGTCGGCTTCTGCCTGCTCACGGTTGAACGACTTGATGACGGTGATGCTCTCCAATATGTTCATGATGCCGTGGTTCAATGCCTGGTGTGTGCCGAACACACGCCGCCGCCAGCCTTTCATCCTTACGCCTTGTCTTGCTGTGATGACAAAATACACCGGTATCACGGCCAAAGCCACAAGCCCTACATACACGTTGGCGGCAAACATAAGCACCAGGGCCATAACCGCACTCGTGAAAAGCGGCAGTATGTCGATAAAGAAGTTTTTCACCGTGTTGCTCAGGCTCATCACGCCGCGGTCGATGCGCGTCTGCAGCTTGCCTGGTTCGTTGCCGTCGGCACTGAAAAACGCCATCCGGAACTGCAGTATCCGGTCAACCACCTTCAGCGAGAGGTCGCGGCTCACATTGATGCGTATCTTCTCGCCAAAGATGCGCTGCCCGAAGGTTACCACCGCCGCCAGAAGTTCCTTGCCAAGCAGTACGGCGCTCACTATCGCCAGCAGCTTCGCGGCGTCGCCCCAGTCGAAACCGTCTTCGCGGTGAAGCATTGCGTTGATGGCATCCACAGCCCGGTCGAGCACCACGGCGTTGACCTGCGCCATCAGCGACCCGGCAAACGTCAGCACCAGCGTCACCACCAACAGCCAGCGGTAGGGCAACACGAACGGCAGCAGCCTTCTCAGCAGACCAACAATGCCAAACTTGGAGGATTTGTGCGTGCTGGAGTTGTTGATGGTGGTCATAGGGATTATGGAGCTTATAGAGATATAAGTATTATAGGGCTTGTTTTCTCATTTTTCAATTCCCCACAAACTGGGCCAGCCAGTCGAACCCCTCGCTGCGGTTTGGTCCGCTGTATTGCGCGGCATCTATGTATATCTCCAGCAGCTTTGTCTCTCCCTGCGAGAACAGCTCCACCTCATCGGCCACCGCCGGCACCAGCACACACTCGCCCGCATGCATCGGCACTATCCGCTCCATCGACTTCACAGCCGCTATACCCTCCACACAGAAATAAACCACAAACGAGTCAAGTTCCCTGAAGTCCTTGCGCATCGGCTTGTCGAGCATGATGAGGCTTGTCACGAAGTGCGGTGTGTTCACAACCTCGACTGTCTCATTTTTTCGGTATTCGTAGTCGGTGCGTGGACTCTTCACAGTGGTGTAGTCTATGGCATCAAGTGCTTCAGCAATGTGCAGTTGGCGAAGGTTTCCGTCCTTGTCGGGTCGGTTGTAGTCGTAAAGACGGTAGGTGCAGTCCGACGGCTGCTGTATCTCGGCTATGAGGAGACCTTTGCCGAGAGCGTGTACTCGGCCGGCGGGCAGGTAGTACACGTCGCCGTTCTGCGGGTGTTCCACATGCAGTTTCTTCTCCAGATGGCCCGATGCCGCATATTCGGCTATCATCTCTCTCGGCACCACTTCGTCGAATCCGTCTATGATTTCTGCCCCTTTCTCTGCCTCCATCACATACCACATCTCGCTCTTGCCACCGGACATGCCTCTCTCCTGCGCCAGCTTGTCGTCGGGATGCACCTGTATCGAGAGTTTGTCGCAGGCGTCGATCACCTTTATCAGCAGCGGGAAATCGTTGCCGTAGTGTTCGTAGTTTTTCTCGCCTACAAGGTCGCCCATATAGACTTCCAGAATCTCGTTCAGGTTGTTTTTGGCCAGCGGCCCGTCGGCCACCACCGACTCGTTGTCCTTCAGCCCCGAAAGAATCCACATCTCTCCGCAGTTCTCAAGCGGGCGATAGTCGAATCCTAACGTAGCTATCTTGTTTCCGCCCCACACCTTGTTCTTGTAGAGCGGCAGAAATTTCATGGGATATAGCATAGACAAATCAAAATAGGAATTGCAAAATTACAAAAAACTTGTGTATCTTTGCATTCGCCTACGCGAGATTGGTAGGCTCTACAAGAAAGTATAGCTACACTGTCCTTGTTATCAAACTACGCCAAGTTACTACGAAGGAGGGCTGAGCATTTATGCTTTCGCTTGATGTGTATGCTGCATCCTGATGCCGCATGCATTCGGGCGTGAGATATGTTCCAGAAGAGACCGTTCCTTCAAAGGTGATTGGCGTTACCGGATAACAGACGGACATGAGCACATAAACTCATGCCTTTCTTTGTTTTATCTTTTATTTCATCAATCATCAAATTTCGTCAATCATCAAAACACCATGAAACGTATTACTATTATCGCATTTTTTGCGATTGCCGTCATGGGTCTCTCCTCGTGCTACACCAACCGTGTCAATGTGGCTGGCTACACCAGCGATTTCGGCGTGGAAAAAACGTATGACCGTGCAAAGCAGTGGTATCTTTTTGAGGGTTTGATTCCTATAGGACGTGCCCACGTTAATACACCGTCTGACGGCGTCTGCCAGATACGTAGCTATTACAGCCCGCTGGATGCGCTTATCACCGTTCTCACCGCTGGTTTGGTATCCACACGCACCGTAAAATGCTACTATATTGAGCCAGGCTCCGACATTCGGGAGATTTACCATACCGGTGAAAAGGTGCGTGTTTACGACAAGACACATAAGCGAAATGTCGATGCCACTATAGTTGCCATACTCGACCAACACGACTTGAAAGTGCGTTTAAGCAACGGTCAGGTGAAGAAAATCAAGGTCAAGGATATTGGCGGAAAAGAGGAATAAACAAACAATCAATCAACCGTATAACTTTAACATTCAAAACAATGAAAAAATCAGTTCTAATCGCAATGGCAGCCATGCTCATGTTTGGCGTATCCTCCTGCAACAAGGACCAGGAGGGTGTGTACAACCCGAAACAGAAAATCAGCGTAATCTACGAGCAAGGTAGTGATACTTGGGAGTCCTACGATGGTGAGAGGTGGACGGAAACCGACTATTATGACACAAAAATGCACAAATCCGAGGAATGGACGTGGGACGGCAAACAGCTGCAGCAGATTAAAGGCTACACCGAAGAGGGAACCCTGTCATACACAAAGACCTTCACCTACGAAAAGAAGAAACTCACACGTGTCGATTATGTGGATGCCCAATATAACAATAACGCCTATGCTACATTCGAGTACGATGGCAAGCTGCTAACCAAGTCCAGCGTGTATGGTGACGGGCTTTTATACGCGACTTGCGAGTACACCCACAATGACAAAAAAATAACAAATGTAAGCTACACCTGGTATGATTATGACAAAGGAGGCTCCGCAATCAACGCCGCTAAACAGTTGGCTATACTTCGTTTGACGCTTCCGCAGGGACAGGTTTCAAAAAATATAATATCCGAGCATGAAGCAAAGATAAAATCTAGAAAAGAAATCGAGGGCATTGCTCGCATTACACTGACATGGACCGGTAATAATATCACCAGTGTCACCACAACCCTCGACGGATCTTCCGGCAGCGAAACAAACTCTTTCTCATACGATAACAAGAAAAATCCTTATCACCTATATATGGATCCAGAGAGCATAGAGGAAATCTCGGATGAAAGTGGATTTATGTTTTTGAACGAAAACAATATCCTTACCGCCAGATACTACTATGACAACGAGGGCGACCCCAACAGTACTGTCTCGCGTACTTACACTTATACCTACGACAACAATGACTATCCAGTGAACTGCACCTATAGCTACAAATACAGCACGGATAGCTACCGTTCAACTTATACAACGAGCACCACCTACGAATATCAGAAATAAAATCGTTCAATACCATCAAACAGACAGGGAGGCGCCCCAGCGGGGCGCCTCCCTGTCTGTTTGATATGGTTATCTCATTAGTCGAGTTTCAGCACGGCTAAGAAGGCACTTTGGGGCACTTCCACGTTGCCTACCTGACGCATGCGCTTCTTGCCCTCCTTCTGCTTCTCGAGCAGCTTGCGCTTGCGTGTTATGTCGCCGCCGTAGCATTTGGCTGTCACGTCCTTGCGCACCTGACGCACTGTCTCGCGTGCTATTATCTTGCTCCCGATTGCCGCCTGTATCGCCACGTCGAACTGCTGGCGCGGTATCAGGTCTTTCAGCTTCTCGCACATGCGTCGTCCTATGCCGTAGGCGTTATCCACGTAGGTCAGCGTCGAGAGTGCGTCCACGGGGTCGCCGTTGAGCAGTATCTCCAGCTTCACCAGTTTCGACGGCTTGTAGCCGTTCAGGTAATAGTCGAACGAGGCGTAGCCTTTAGATATCGACTTCAGCTTGTCGTAGAAGTCAAACACCACCTCGCCCAGTGGCAGGTCGAACGTTATCTCTATGCGGTCGGTGGTGAGGTAGTTCTGGTTTTTCAGTATGCCACGCTTGTCCATGCAGAGCTTTATTACGGGTCCTATGTAGTCGGCCTTGGTGATGATCTGTGCATGTATGTAGGGTTCATATACTTCGGATATGTTGTTCGGCTCGGGCATCCCCGACGGGTTATAGACGTCTATCTCCTCGCCGTTGGTCAGTTTCACCTTATACTGCACGTTGGGCACCGTGGTGATCACATCCATGTTGAACTCCCTCTCCAGCCGCTCCTGTATTATCTCCATGTGTAGCAGACCCAGGAATCCGCAGCGGAAACCGAATCCCAACGCCAGCGAGCTCTCGGGTTCGAAGGTCAGCGACGCGTCGTTGAGCTGCAGCTTCTCGATGCTGGCCCGCAGCTCCTCGTAGTCGTCGGTGTCGACGGGATATACTCCGGCAAACACCATTGGCTTCACCGATTCAAACCCCTCTATAGCCTTGTCGCACGGTCGCTCCACATGCGTTATCGTGTCGCCCACCCGCACCTCACGCGAGGTCTTGATGCCGCTTATGATATATCCCACGTCGCCGGCCCGCAGCTCCTTGCGTGGCTCCATGTTCAGTTTAAGTACTCCTATTTCGTCGGCGTGATATTCTTTCTCGGTGCTTACGAACTTCACCCAGTCGTTGGTGCGGATTGTTCCGTTCATGATGCGGAAATACGAGATGATGCCGCGGAATGGGTTGAACACCGAGTCGAACACCAGTGCCTGCAGCGGTGCCGATTCGTCGCCTTGCGGTGCGGGCACGCGATTTACTATGGCTTCGAGTATCTCCGGAACACCCACGCCCGTCTTGGCGCTGCACGACAGTATCTCCTCCCGTTTGCAGCCCAGCAGGTCTATTATCTCGTCGGCCACCTCTTCGGGCATCGCGCTGTCAAGGTCTATCTTGTTCATCACAGGTATGATCTCCAGGTCGTTTTCCAACGCGAGGTAGAGGTTCGAGATAGTCTGTGCCTGTATGCCCTGAGTGGCGTCAACCACCAGAAGCGCCCCTTCGCAGGCGGCTATCGACCGCGACACCTCGTACGAGAAATCCACATGGCCCGGCGTGTCGATTAGGTTGAGGATGTACTCATCCGCTGATTGGCTGTCGGCTGCCGCACGTTTGTATACCATCTGTATGGCATGGCTCTTGATGGTGATGCCGCGCTCCTTCTCCAAGTCCATGTCGTCGAGCACTTGCGCCTGCATGTCGCGCTGCGATATCGTGTTGGTGTATTCCAAAAGACGGTCGGCAAGGGTGCTCTTGCCGTGGTCGATATGTGCAATGATGCAAAAGTTGCGTATATTCTTCATGGTTCGATGCTAAACAATCTGCAAAAGTACTAAAAATCTGTAAATAGCGGCGGCTGGCCATTCTATGGTTTCATTTGGCTATCCCTTTTGCATGTAATGGAATCACCCGTTACACGAATACGGCGATAGCCACAATCAGGGCGAAGAAGCTGATAATGTTGCGTGCAAGAAACCAGCGTATCATAAACCACCCGATGCCTGCCTGCTGTATCTCGTCCCATTGCGACATCGGCCCCATCCACCAGCGGCGTTTCGGCTCTGCCTCGGGGTGGTAGAGATAGTCGTAGACCAGTTTGGAGAGTGTAGCCGCCATAGGCAGTGTGACGAAGACGAGCAGCGTCCACGGGTTTAGCGATGCACATGGCACCGCTGCCGTCACCAGTGCGTAGGGCAGGTAGGTAAACAGGCACGAGAAAGTCATGAGCAAGCCGTGCTGCGGTGTCTCGTTGGGCGAAAGCAGCACTGCCAGTGTGGTCTTGCCCACCGAGATGTCGGGCTGGCGATCCATTATCGAATGGGTGTAGAGTATATTGACCACCAGTAGTCCCAAGGCCGACGATACCCACCATATCGACCCGGAGAGTGTTCCGCTCACGGCGTAGTAGGTTCCTCCCATAAGCAGCGGCCCGAACATGATGCCGGTCAGCAGTTCGCCCAGTCCGCGATAGCAGAGTTTCAGGGGCGGCGCCGAGTAGAAGAGACCGAGGAATGCGCCGGCCAGCGCGCCCC
>CAJONE010000045.1 GCA_905235855.1 uncultured Bacteroidales bacterium | reverse complement strand
CCCGCCGTAATACATTTCATACGTATAGCTCGTTTCATATCCCGCTTGATTGACTTCCCTTTTCAATTGGCGATAGTTCGGATAATAGTCATAATCCGTGAATGCCGTAGGGAGATTGCCAAGTAAGTCTCCCGAAATGGTTTTGTCCAGGTTTCCGACAACATCGTATTCGTAATTGGCATACGTTGCATACGGATCGTTGGGGTTGATACTACCACCAGGATAAGAGACTTGCCCCTTCACTTTGTAAGGGTTGGCATTTTCATAATCGAAGGTAGTAATGGATGAAGGATGGTCGAAATCGCCTCGTTTATAGGCCGTAGTCTTCGTGGAACAAAGACGATTGACAATCCATTGCGAATAATTCTCTGGCTGGTACTCATATTCTGTCACGGTTCTGAATTCAGCGTTCTCCGCATTGGTTTCGCTATGGCCAAGCCCAGTGGCTTGGACAGTTGAGACACAATGCACCGTGTTTTGGTACTGCGACAAACCATCATACGAATTATTGGCTATGGTTCGATTAAGGAATTGCCCATTGTTGTCAATATCGAACTGGTCGCTGATTTGCCTAATAGTCATTGGCAAGTATACCTTGTCGTTCCTTGAATGTACCTTTTTTGTGTAGGAATAATTGTCCACTGCGGCTAAATAACAATGGTAATTATCTCTATGTATGACAAAACAACTATCATAATCCAGCAGTAAAGAACTATGGCTTCCAGTATGGCTCCTGCTAAAATGTCGCTTGTGCAAAGTAGTTTTCCCATTGGTAAAACCTTGTGACGTAATCACGGACTCAAAACCGAGAAAGCCTCGGCCTTTGTTGTGTATGATGGCGTTTCGATAGCTATAAAAAACTGATTCTTGTTCTATATCTTGTCTATTAATATTGCTTTTCGACATATATGTTACCCCTTTCACAGGAAGAGCAACGGCAAAACATCCATTCCCAAGGCTAGGGTGGTTGTGGGTAATATCATAAAAACTGTGGTTGGGCATCAAATAGTCATAGTGGAATGAAATCCTGTTGCCCATACCGTCAGTAATGTCCATAGCATTGTATCGGTCAGAAAAAGGAGGACATGCCAATGATTTATTGCGGCTAAAAAGTGTGACAGACTCCCTGCCGAGAAAATTGCCAACGCAAATTTCTTTTTGTTTGGAACTTTGAATGTCCGTTTGTTCTAAAGGGATGTCTATGCTATGAGCACAATTATTTGTTGTGAAAGGAGCAAAAAGGATAACCAAAGACTTCCTCCCTCCATCTTTTTCTTTTACCGCAGCTATGTCGCTCTTTCCGTCACCATTAAAGTCGGCCACCTCGACAGCCTTGAATTTTCCGTTGTCATCAATAATGGTGAAGCCATGGTCGCCAGGATCACCGATAGGCATGATACTTGTTATGTCAAATGACTGCCAGTGGAAATGGCTTTCTTTGAAAAGATATATCTTCCATGCTTCGTCATTCCCTACAAACGTCAAAAAGTCCGAATGACCATCGCCATTGAAGTCACCAACAAAAACCTTGTCGTTTCGGGCAAGCACAGTATTGTTTATGGTTTCAAACTGAAAATCAGAAGTCAGTTTGACAATTTTCCCGAACCATTCGCTCTCACGTGCACTGTAATACCAAATCTCAGTTTTGCCGTCACCGTCGAAATCGGCAGCACGCATGGCGGCAGGATTCAAGTCAGGAACGGTGCGATAATCAAAGGGACAATTATTAGAGTAATCTCCATTGTAATAAATGTAGATGTGTCGCCTTTTATTATTTCTGTGCGTTTGGAAAACAAAAGACATCTTCTTTTCGCCAAGGAAATCTCCCATAACAAGAGTCAGTTCCTTCCTCTGCCCAATCAAAAAGTCACCATTGTTAAGCGGACTGCATTCAACAAAGCTAACTTCGCCATCATCGGTTTTTCTTGTCATAAACGGCTTCAATACAATATGGTCAAAAGGATCATACCATGCTCCAGGCTCTCTGATGACGCACATAAAGTCATCCAAACCATCTCCATCAAAGTCGCCAACATGAATCCAATCCAAATACTGGCTACGGACAAAAGATGCAATTTCTTTGAAAGACACGCTGTTATTTTGAGAATGGCCGTTATTTTGGAATACATTTATCCTATAAGGCGTTTCCCTCAAGCCTATGACATCGGTAAATCCATCACCATTGAAATCGCCTGTAAACTTGGCCCCACTCATTTCCGTGGTGGGGAAATGTCCGTCCAAATCAATGTTTTTTATTTCAGTATGTCCTACAGACAAGTCCCATCTTATTAAAGTTGGATTATATCGTTTCCCGTCACAGAAAAAGTTTATGGTGTCCATGCGACTGCAAATGTTCGGTGTCCCATACCCATCACCACCTCTATACTTGAAATCGTACTGCCAAAGCAGGCGACCCATTTCGTTATTGTAGACTTTGATTCGCTCCAATAACCTCTCCTGTCTCAATACATTGTTTCCGACAAAGGCTACTTCATTATCAAACCTATTGGAATAATCAAGCACCACCTTAAAAGCAGGGACAACTTGGGCTTGAGCATTGCCTGTATAAAGGATGGTCTTTAGCCTACAAGAAGAGTATTCCTTTGAATACCGATATGCTACATAATTGCCGTTTCGGTCTACAATACTATCTAACATCCACATGCACACATCATTCCGTTGTTGCAAACCGATACGTGTGTTGGCTTTGTAACCGTAATAGGCAACATTGCCGTTTGGCAACCAAACCTTGAAGCAAGCAGGCCCATTGGTGGTGTCACAAGTATAGGATACTATTTTAGCCATACAGTCAATCTCAGTTCGGTATTCTGCCCCATTTCCCCCATATGGCTGACCATTTACCACAAAAAGTCGCTGCCCGTCCAAGACACAGCGATCATCATTGAAGTCAACGCCTTTCACTTGCCCATCATGGTAAAGCGTCTGTCCTACTCGCGTGATGGCCGACAATCCACCGAGGTTCCATCCCCAGCCCAGCAGGCCATTGCTGCTCTGGCTGTTGTAGACAATGGACAGGTTGGGTTGCATTCCGCCTATGCCTTCTGGCACTTTAACAGGAATGGTGTAGGAAGCACCACCTAGGGCGGTGATGTCGACGGTGCCGCCGGTGGCGGTGAAGTTGCGAATGTAGTAGTTCTCGCGGGTGTCGTCGAACGAGGGAGTGCAAGGACCTTCGACCGTGAGGGTGTATTGAGCCGTGGCCGAGCAGGTGTCGCCCGAGGCGGGGACAGAGGCACGGATTGTGGTCGTGCCGGTGCCAGTTATGGTTATGACACCGGCGGAATTGATAGTTGCGACGCCTGTCGAAGAGGATGTATAGGTCGGTGTCTGCGGATGGTTGGAAATCAGTTCGGGGAATGTTGTGGTAGATTGTCCGGCTGTGAAAGACGTTGCCGACCACTGGAAGACAGGCTCAACGCAAGAGATGTTGACAGTATAGGAGGCCGTGTATTCGCAGTTGGTGCCATCGCCGGGGATAGTCACTGTAATCGTTGTGCTGCCGCCTGCCACTCCGTGAACGATGCCCGTGGATGGGTCAACGGTTGCTATGGATGTATTGGCCGATGAGTATTGCATCACACCCGAAGGGGAGACAGTATTGGTTGCAATATTGTTGTTGGCCGAGTATTGTGTAAGAGTGACGTCGAACGGATTGCTGCTGAAAGTTATGGAACCAGTACGGTCGTCGCAGTTCTTGCATTCGACACAAAAGGCTGCGCATGGTCTGCAATTTGAAATAGTTCCAGTGTAAGTTGTATTTTCCGGATCTAGTTCATCGCTTACATTTCCATTGTATATAAGGACTTTATCTGTGTTCCCGTAATCATAATACCAGCCATATTGGTTAGTACCGTTTCCTTCTCGAGAACCGGAATTGTCCAAGATTGCAACGACAAGATTTTTGGTTCCACTGAAATTAAAGCCTGTTCCAGTCAGCGTGAAGTAGTTCCAGCTATTGCTGTTGCAGTTCAAGGGACCTGAATAAACCTGTTGCATGTTGGACAAATCGACCCAGTCTGTTGTGCTGCTGAATTGGCTTTTCGTGGTTTCACCAATCCAAATCGTAACATTGGTTTTGCGAGTCATTGTGACCGACCCGCGATATCTGAAGGATATCTTTTTGATGATTCCCTTGCAGACACTCCCTTTCTCGTATATGAATTGGCGATAACTTCTGTATTGATAATTGCCGACGGGACCCAGGTCCACGTTGACAGAAGGGTCGTCCGGGCAATACGAATAGGTATCTAAACCACTGCCGCAACTTTGTGCAGCGGCATATTGCGGTTCGGCAATCCACGACAGCAGAATTGCGAATGCGGCTATCCAGTGGGTGAAGCGTCCGCTTGTGTTGCGTCCGGACTGGGTGTTGTTGGTCTGGTTTACGGTGTTGGTGCCGCAGTTGTTACCGCAGCACTGGTGGCTGAAACGGTAATTTTGCTTCATAATAATTCAGGTTTAGTGTTTACACTTACTTTTTTTCCGGTCATTCGCTCAATGCTTGCTCTCTCGGTCTTTCCTTTTTCCGCAACACTACCGGTGGTGCACGGAAGGATGAGTAAATGTTGGTTTTGACGGAGACGGAGGGTTTGGTTCGATGCCTGCGCGTCCCGGACGTGTGACGGGCCTATGTGTCAAAATCGCAGCCCGTCATGCCCTGGCGCATCGGCACTGGGCTTGGGTACGAGCGAAAAACGGCGACGCGAGCGACGCAGCTTCCCAAGGAGTGCCGCCCTGATGCCGTGTATGTTCCCCGTATTGGTCATTACCTGTTTATTATGCGTGTGTTTGTGTTTTTTGATACTGATTACTGACTGCCGATCACATAAAACTTACAGCACTCCCCTACTCCCATCTCTGCCCGATGTCCCAATGGTAGGCTGTTTTGACTTCGTTTTTGGTGTCGGCAAGGTTGAACTCCTCTTCTATCAACGCTATGGCTTCGGGGTGCTGGTGTATCCACGAGCCCACGGCTATGGTATATGTATCGCTGTCGGGGTTGTAGAAGATGCGTCCGCGGGGGGTGTCCTCGTAGGCTCCCACGTATGGACCAACGCCGCCATTTTTGCACTTTGTACTTTGCCTGTGGAAATCTTTCTTCCACACGTCTTCATGCATCTCGGAGCAAGATATCTCGCCAAACTCGCTGCGTGAGTTGGGCTTGGCATAGTCGGAGGCCAAGTGCGAGCGCACGCCGAAAAGCTCGTTCGTCTGCGGGCTGAACCAGAATATGCCAACCTTGGGTTGGCTGTCCTTGCCGCGGTTGGATGCCATGAAAGCCATCGCCCTGGCGAGCTCGTCCTTGCTAAACGCACCGACTTCAGCGGCTTCGCCGCAAGTCACAGGCGCTTCAGCAACCTTTGCTGTTGCAGACGACTTGGGGCTGTCGACAGTATCTCCGAGCACCTCCTTGATGGCGCGGGCGATAATCTCATGCAGCTGCTGTTCGGTGACGTTCATTTCGTTAATCGTGTTTGACTTCACAGATTTACAAGACGTGTCTATCTAAATCTAAAAACTGTTCAACCCAGATTGCGACGGTCTCTCCTTACCTATTTGGTGCGTTTCGATTGGATTTTATTGTGATTTTTTATTATTTAATTAATTATCCGCATTTATGCAACTATAACGGAAAGCGAATGTTATACCCACAGCACAATCACGGTTATATATGCAAAAATAGGATTTTTTTCAACACTGAAGTGTTGATAATGTTAATTCTTAAAAAAAATAGCAATACAACCCAAACCCTAAGGGGTCGAGGGAACATTCTCGTCAGGCGGCCAAGAGGCTGTGGTCAGCGAGCCTGTCGTACCTGTATGAGGCGGTCGTAGGTGTCGTTGGGACCGCGATAATAGACGTAAGCGGTGTAGAGGTTAGGTGTGGCGTGGTGGTCGCCCTCGATAGTGGATGTGAGGGCTTCGCGGTCGCCGAAGGGTCTGTAAAGTAGCTGGTAGGAGTAGTAGCCCTGTTTGAGTTCGAGACGTTTGGTGTAGGCGCGGTAGTCGGGGTTGTAGTCCATGCGGCTTTCGTCGTTGAAAAGCCAGTCGGTGAGGTCGCCCACGATATAGACGGCCCCACCGAGGTAGGGCCGCTCGACAGGGAGCGAAAAGTTGACCCAGGCATACTCGCTTTCGAGAACGGGATTGTTGCGGTCGCGGGCGTTGATTTTGTAGCCGCCGTTGAGGGCTTCGACAGGGCTGTAGTTTTTGTGCGAGCGGTCTTCGTCGGGGCGGAGTGCGACGAATATCTCGCCGCCGTAGTAGTCGACGCGCTGGACGTTGTACATTGTGGCGCGTAGGTTGCTCATATCGAAGAAACGGAAGGAGTTGCCGCCAGGGAAGACGTTTTCGGGTCTCCACTGGTAGCAGAGGGTCTGACCGGAGTAATTGGCAAAGGGGAGCTGCCGGATGTTGTCGAGGCGACCATTTTGCTGGACAAAGACCTTGATGTATTGCGGCTGCAAGAGGACACCGCTGCGCGGGCTGCGCTGCTTGTTCCAGTCGAGGAAGACGGAGACCTCTTGCGAGCGGTGGATGTCGTCGGAGGCGCGTGCCACGGTGACGGTGGCGTCGATGGCCTGCTCGGTGACACGGAAGCGGCGAGTAAAGAGCACCGAGTCGGGGCGGTCGTCGGGTGTGACGGTGAGGAGGTAGTTGCCGGAGACAGTGAAACGGGTGTATTCGGCTGGAAGTGTGCAGGTGTAGTGCATATAGGGCATGAGAGTGGTGAAGGAGGGTTCGAAGTCGTTGATGTAGCCCTCCTCGAATCCGTCGAGATACTGGAAAGGTTCGAGGCCGTCGGGCTGCCACTGTGCGTCGCAGTGGGAGATGCGGTATTTGAACGAGTGGCTTTGGTCGGTGAGTTCGTCGAACGCGAGCTGCAGACGGTGCGGCCCGTCGAGCGAGAGGACCGGTGGCTGTGATTCGGAGCCATAGAGAGTGAGCTGTACGGTGCGGATAAACTCGGTGGCGATAGAATCCTTCTGCACCTGTGCCGAAAGTGGCAGCGCAGACAGAAACAAGAGTGTTGAAAAAAGTGTTGAAATTATGTTGAAAACTTTCATTGAAATTGCGGTTTAATCGGGTTTTACAGTGGATTGTTTCACGTGAAACATGGGTGTTGATAAGTGAAATTGCCTTATTTTATTTGACTTTTTATCACCATTGGCTGAATATATCATTTAGCAGATGATTGTAGTCAAATTGTTTTTGTGGGTAATAGGATGCAGATTCAAGGCCCAAATGTGGTCGGTTCGGTATTCAAGTTAATGGGCATAGGCATTTCTGCAGGTGTTATTTTCGTTGCAAAGATACGTCTTTTCAGGGAATGAGTTAGCCGATGTTGCCTACGTTGCACTATGCACCGAAGGGGTTTGTATCAACAATGTTCGATCTGTCTGCGTTATGTTTTAATCGCCATTGAGAGGAACAATGATTTATGTAGATCATCAATTTGTATAAACAGATGTCATCTGTGCCAGTGTGTTATATATCGTTACTCTTTTTGAACGAAAATAATCACTGAGCATATCGAGCACTGTGCCTTCCGGGAATATAATAGGAAAAATCTGACGGATGATTTCCTCGTTGCCAAACAACTTCCGATAGACCAATGGGGGCAAATCCTTTATTTCCTCAAACACCGCTGTGGCATCAATATCGAAATTTATTTCCGGCATGTCGGGCAATGTGTCTTTCCATCTCTCAAGATATGAAAGTGTTTCTTGCCAAATCTCATCATCGAAGTCCGATACGCCTCCATAGGATGCAAACATTTTTTCTCCATAATACAAAAGAGGTGAACATCCATAATCGTTTGACATACCTGTCATACGACTTTGATAATAGTTTCTATTCTTTGTGAGAGAATCGTCAATAAACCACATAATGGGCACTATTGTATAGTTGTCATACCGCTGTATAAGAGCGAAATATTTGTTTTCGAAGTTGTCGAACTGCCCGACCTTTTTTGTACTGTCGTGGTCATCTCTAACTTTCTGCTCTATCATATAGAGGGTGCTTCCCCGACTAAACAATTGGTCTATACTCAATTCGGTTCCATCTGCTATTCGAAAGCGTTTTGTATGCATTTTGAATCCGCAAGCTTCGAAGTATCGTTCAAATATAAACTCAAGTGCATCGCCAAAACGAATTTCGTGCGATTGGGTGATGTTTTGGATTAGTTTTGTCTTGGGTTTGGTTGGGCGGAACAATCCAATATAACGCTCCGGATTTTCAGCAATCTTCCGCAACAGGTCGCTATAACTATCCTCAAACAATTTGCTGTTTAGTTGTGCTACGAAGTAATCATAATCCAGTATCATTTTGCACCTCCTTCCTCGTGAGCCATATACCTCAAAGAATCGATACTTACGAAATCTCCGTTGTATTCGCACCAAAAATAATCCCAACCATTATTGTTACTTCTGCCAACAAATTTGGCAGACATCTTATGGATAGACATTCCCTGTCCATCATACTCGACATTACCATCAGCGGTTACAATAGCATAATGTGATTTATCCTTGCTAAAAAGCATTTGCCCCGGGCGTAGATAGCCCAAGTCCATCAATTGCTTAATTGAGAAACGCGGTGGCTTTATATCTAACGTATTATCGATTATATCGGAAATTTCCAACTGAACATTACTAATACGTTTAGAAGCAGCTTCAATGTATGACACTTCCCTCTCAATGCCTACGTAATGACGTCCAAGACGTTTGGCGACTGCCCCAGTTGTTCCTGTACCAAAGAAAGGGTCAAGTATCAGGTCGCCCTTCTGTGTTGAAGACAGTACGACATTGTATAGAAGTTGCTCCGGTTTTTGTGTTGAATGCACTTTCCTGCCTTCCTTGTCTTTCAATCGTTCCGCGCCGATACATATTCCGATATCCCACACGCTTTTCATCTGTTTGCCGCCGTTGAGATATTTCATGGTTTTGTAGTTAAAATGGTACTTTGCACCTTTTCGCTTCGAACACCATATCATGGTTTCATGTGAGTTTTGGAATCTCGTACCGCCGAAATTAGGCACAGCGTTGGGTTTGGACCAAATAACATCGTTCAGTATCCAGAAACCCAAATCCTGCATAATGCACCCCAACCGAAAGATGTTTTGGAACGAACCTATCACCCATATTGCACCGTCGTCTTTTAGAATTCTACGGCACTCTGATAACCAACTTTTGGTAAATACGTCATAGTCTTTCATACTGTTGAACTTGTCCCACTTGTCGGTAACGCCACTGAAAGAGCTACCGTCGGTGCGGAGAAGTTCCCCTTCTGTCTGCATATTGTAGGGAGGATCTGCGAAGATGAGGTCGACAGAATTGTTTGGCAGTTGTTTCAATAACTCGATGCTGTCGCCTTGAAGAATTGTGTCTTGTAATGTTTCTATGGGCATAACTGTTGCTATTTGTGCGTTATGCCATCTTTCATATTCCACAACTACGACAAACAAAAACTGCGGGCAAACTTGCTCGCAGTGTGGTCGTAGGAAAAGCACCAAATGAAAAGACAAGTCGCCCGCTTAGACGGCGTTGCACTTGTTGCTTTCCATATTTGCTTATTCTCGAAATTTCCTACGTTTCACTGCGAATAGACAAATAGCAAACGCTATGATTATTACTTATATATTATATTCTTTAAATCATTCGGTTATGTAAGTTTATGTTATATTGACGTTGTTCGCAAAAGTAGTAAAATTACATGAGATGCCAAATCAACAGGTTGTATGTGATTTTTGGAAATTGGGGGATAGAGCTGATGGGAGTATGGGGAGTATGGGGAGTATGGGGCTTATGGGTTGCAGGGATTTTGTTGGGAAGCTATCAGATTTCGGCAGTTATCTTTATCACCGAACTGGTTTCGGGAGTTAAGGCGAACCGGGCGTCGGGACGGCGGCCCACGACCCAAACTATGCGTCCGGCAGCATCGCAGAGAAGCCACTGGTGCTGTTTTTCGAGGAGAGAGAGTTTGAGGTCGGAGAAATAGTCGCTGAGGAGACGGGTGCCTTTCATGCCGAATGGGTGGAACCGGTCGCCGTCGCGCCAGTGGCGCAGGGCGAGGGGTTGCCGCAGAGTGTCGGCATCGCAGAGGATAGTGTCGGGCTTTGTCTTGAGTGCTGCCAGTTCGCGGCGCGGGAAAGGTGCGGAGATGGTTATCTGCGGACGGGAATCCGGCTGGTCGAGCGGGGCGATTTGCAGAGTGTCGCGGTCTTTTACGAGAAGGTGTGTTGCCGAACAGTACTGGCGTCCGCTTTCGCCGTGCAGTCCGGCGATGACTTGACCGACCACGTCGGCCGAGAAACCGTAGGGTCGCAACAGCTCGAAAAGCAGTGTAGCCTGCGGCACGAGACTATCGATGTCGCATATGGCAATCCGATCGATGCCGTCTGGTTGTCGTGTCACCTTTTTGCTGCGCAGCGAACTGAGCGAGGCCTGCATGATTTCGTTGGCGTCGGACAGGTTGTGCAGGTTGCGCGCCATGGTGCTGTCGAAAGCCGGTGAGAGCTCGCGCAGCAAGGGTATGAGCTGATGGCGTATGCGGTTGCGGAGGTAAAGGTCGGTGGCGTTTGTGCAGTCGTCGACATATTGAAGGCGGTTTTCGTCGATGTAGCGGTTGATTGTCTCGCGACTTGTGTGCAGCAGCGGGCGTATGATATTTCCGTTTCTTTCCTTCATGCCGCATAGACCGGCCAGTCCGGTGCCGCGCAAGAGGTTGATGAAAAAGGTTTCGATGGCATCGTCGCGGTGGTGGGCGACTGCAATAAGGTCGAGCTCGCGATCGCGGCGCACTCGCTCAAACCACTCGTAGCGCAGCTCCCGTGCGGCCATCTCGACCGAGAGTTTGTGTTCGGCGGCGTAGTTGGCAGTGTCGAAGTGCGCCACGTGGCACGGCACACCGTAGCGGTTTGCGAGGTCGCGCACGAAGTGCTCGTCGCGGTCGGACTCACTGTCGCGCAAGTGGAAGTTGCAGTGGGCAATCTCGAACTGGTGGCCATCCTTGTGGAGAAGGTCGACGAGAACAACAGAGTCTCTGCCGCCGCTCACGGCAGCGAGGATAGACATGCCGGTAGGAACTATGGGACTTATAGAATTTATAGGGCTTATAGGTTTGTTGTTGTTTTCTGACGCAGGGCTTCGTAGAAGAAAAGTGCGGCGGCCACGGAGACGTTGAGCGACTGGACCTCGCCGCACATGGGGAGTTTTGCCCGGGAGTTGCAGAGTTTAAGGATTTCGCTGCTGATACCCGTTTCCTCGGCACCCATCACGAGTATGGTGGGCTGACCGAAATCGACAGCGGTATAGAGCAGGTCGGCTTTCTCGGTGGCGGCGCAGACTTGCCAGCCGCTTTGCCGTGCGAGGTGGAGAGTGGTTTTGAGGTTCTCCTCGCGGCAAACAGGCACACGAAGCAAGGCGCCGGACGAACTTTTCACCGCATCGTCGCCAATCTGCGCGCTTCCGTGGCGGGGCACTATGATGCCCTCGACACCGGCACATTCGGCACTGCGTGCAATGGCACCGAGGTTGCGCACATCAGTCACATGGTCGAGGAGAACAAGCATCGGACTTTCGCTGTGCCAAGCTCCCGCCTCGAGCATATCGGCGAAAGACTGGTAGGCAATAGGCGACACCTGCGCAACCACACCCTGATGGTTAGCCTTTGTGAGGCGGTTTAGTTTCTCGACCGGGACGAACTGCACAGGAACACCAGCCTGTTTGAGCCGGTGTTTCAACTCGCCGAGCAGCTGGCCCGACAATCCGTTCTGAACCATCACCTTGTCGATGGGTCGGCCTGCCGACAGGGCTTCCATAACGGGGCGTATGCCGCAGATGACGAGAGATTCTTTTTGTGGCTTGGGTGTATTGTTGTTCAGAATCATTTTAGTGGGGAGTATTGGGGGGACTTATAGGATTTATGGGACTTATAGGTGGGGCTTCCCCTAACTAACAATTGTACCGTCCTTGACCACTATCCGGCGGTCGGCGGTGGAAGCGAGTTGTTCGTTGTGTGTGACTATGATGAAAGTTTGGTTGAATTGGCGGCGCAGGTCGAAGAAAAGCTGGTGCAGTTCTTGGGCGTGAGAGGAGTCGAGGTTGCCGCTGGGTTCGTCGGCCAGGATGACAGTGGGCCGATTGATGAGCGCACGAGCCACAGCCACCCGCTGCTGTTCGCCGCCCGAGAGCTCGGACGGTCTGTGGCTGGCCCGCTGCCGCAAGTTGAGGAAGTCCATGAGTTCCTCGGCCTTGGGGCGCGCCTGCTTCAGGCTGTCGCCTTTTATCATAGCAGGCAAGCAAATGTTTTCGAGGGCTGTGAACTCGGGCAAGAGGTTGTGGAACTGAAACACGAAACCGATGTGCTCGTTGCGGAACTGCGAGAGTTTGCGCTTACAAGGAGGCACAGATGAAGCGCAGGATCAATACCCTTATCACCAAGCACAGGATAAACGGGTATGAGGATTTTGTTAATGCACTGAGGACTG
>CAJONE010000044.1 GCA_905235855.1 uncultured Bacteroidales bacterium | reverse complement strand
AAAGAGCGCACCAAGGCGCATATTAAGGAGATAGCCCGCGACCTGATAAAACTCTATGCTAAGCGCAAGGCGAGTGCCGGATTCGCATTCAGTGGCGACAGCTATCTGCAGAATGAGCTTGAAGCGTCGTTTATGTACGAGGACACTCCCGACCAGCTCAAAAGTACAAACGAGGTGAAAAGGGACATGGAGTCGCGGGCTCCGATGGATCGACTGGTGTGTGGCGATGTGGGTTTTGGGAAGACCGAGGTGGCCATCCGTGCTGCCTTTAAGGCCTGTTGCGACTCTAAGCAGGTGGCGGTGCTCGTTCCAAATACCATACTGGCCTACCAGCACTACAACACTTTCAGCGAAAGGCTGAAAGGGATGCCCGTCAGGGTGGACTACCTCAACCGTTTCCGCACTGCAAAGGAAAAGAAACAGATATACGACGATGTGGCATCGGGCAAAATCGACATATTGATAGGAACACATGCCATTACAAACAAAAACCTCAAATTCAAGGATCTTGGCCTGCTAATCATCGATGAGGAACAAAAATTCGGCGTGAGTGTGAAAGAGAAGTTGCGCGAAGCGAAAGCTAATGTCGACTGCCTTACGCTGACGGCAACACCCATACCGCGCACTCTACAGTTTTCGTTGATGGGTGCAAGAGACTTGAGCGTTATTCAGACCCCTCCGCCTAACCGGCAACCCGTTGAAACCGAGTTGTGTGCCTTCTCGGAAGATGTGATACGCGATGCAATACGATATGAGATGTCTCGCGGAGGCCAGACTTTCTTTGTAAGCAACCGTGTCGAGAATCTTGCCGAGATGGCTGGAATGACGCAGCGTTTGGTGCCCGATGCCGTGGTCGCCATTGCTCACGGACAAATGGACGGGAAAGAGGCCGAGGAAACCCTAATGCGTTTCCTCGCCGGAGAGATAGACGTGCTTGTGGCCACCAGCATTGTCGAAAACGGACTCGACATACCCAATGCCAACACTATGATTGTGAACAACGCCCAAAACTTCGGATTGAGCGACCTGCACCAGATTCGCGGGCGTGTGGGACGGTCTAACCGCAAAGCTTTCTGCTACTTTCTTGTGCCGTCGTTCACTACCCTTACGCCCGAAGCCATGAAACGACTTAAGGCAATTGAGGAATTCTCGGCTATTGGAAGTGGTTTCAACCTCGCCATGCGCGACCTCGACATACGCGGTGCCGGCAACATTCTCGGCGCCGAGCAGTCGGGTTTTATCAGCGAGATTGGATACGAAATGTACCAAAAAATACTGAACGAGGCAATCGACGAGCTGAAAGAGACCGATTTCAAGGAACTGTTTGGTCATGAAACCGAACCAAACGGCGAATATGTGAAAGATTGCCTAATCGAGACCGACCTCGAAGTGCTTCTGCCAGATGAATATGTCACCAGCGTGGGCGAACGTCTGCTGCTTTACAAGGAACTTAACACTCTCGTGTCCGACGACGAGTTGCAGGCTTTCCGTGTGAGGCTCAAAGACCGGTTCGGCCCGCTGCCAGAAGCCACCGAGGAACTCGTCAGCACCATTACTCTGCGGCGCTTGGCACGGTCTATGGGTATTGAAAAACTGGTTTTGAAGCAAGACCGTATGGTTTGCTATTTCGTGTCCGATCAGGAACACCCGTTCTTCAAATCAAGCAGTTTCTCCAAGATAATTCTTTTTGCACAAACCTATCCTGACACAGTTCATCTCAAAGAGACCACCGAGCGACTCACCATGGTGTTCGACAATGTGAAAAGCATCGCACAGGCGATAAAATTATTCGTATCTTTGCAGTCGTTATGAGTTTCTACCAGTCACAATTCACTCTTTGCCAATCACCAACCATATTGGCCATAGAATCATCGTGCGACGACACATCGGCTGCTGTGCTGCACGGTCAGCGCCTCTTGTCTAATGTGATTGCCTCTCAGGAGGTTCACCGCCGTTATGGCGGTGTGGTACCCGAGCTGGCTTCGCGGGCACACCAGCAAAACATTGTGCCCGTAGTAGACCAGGCTGTGAAACAGGCTGGCATCCGCCTCGACGATATCAATGCAGTGGCATTCACACACGGTCCTGGTCTGCTTGGCTCACTGCTGGTGGGCGTCTCGTTTGCCAAATCCCTTGCACAGGCCTTGGCCGTGCCCGTTATCGATGTCAATCACCTGCAGGCTCATGTACTTTCTCATTTTATCAAGGATGCCGACGACTCGCTAACCCCACAGTTTCCTTTCATGTGTCTTCTGGTATCGGGGGGACATACGCAAATTCTGTTGCTCGAAAACCATTTCAGCTACAAAGTCATCGGCCAGACAATCGACGATGCGGCAGGCGAGGCAATCGACAAGGCTGCAAAGATAATGGACCTTGGCTACCCCGGAGGACCTGTGATAGACTCGCTGGCACAGCAAGGCGATGCCTCGGCATTCGCTTTCGCTACACCGCATATACCCGAATTTGACTACAGTTTCAGCGGCATCAAAACCTCGTTCCTTTACTTTCTGCGCGACAAGCTGAAGGAGTCGCCGGATTTTATTGAGACACACAAGTCCGACCTATGTGCCTCCATACAGCATACTATTGTCGAATTCCTGGTAGGCAAGCTCGAAAAGGCTGCCATAAAATACCGTGTAAACCAGATTGCCATTGCCGGAGGCGTGTCGGCCAATTCATTGCTGCGTAAGCGTGTAATAGAGATTGGCGAGCGTCACCATTGGTCTGCATTCGTACCGCCTAAACGCTTCTGTACCGACAATGCCGCTATGGTTGGCATTGCAGGCTATTTCAAATACATGAACGGAGATTTTGCCGACATTTCGCTTCCTCCCTATGCGCGATAGCGCCATCACACTGATTCTAAGATTACTAATCACTAATCACTATTCACCATTCACTATTCATAAAACCAACGTCTGTCGGGCTGCTACTTCTGCTTTGCGGCCTTCTGTCGGTTGTGCGTTCGCAGGATATTCATTTTTCTCAAACCGACTACTTGCAGGTTCTGACAAGTCCGGCCTATTCGGGCTTCTTTGACGGACAGGGACGTTTCGGCCTCGTCTACCGCAACCAATGGGCCTCGGTCCATAATCCGTTTCAGACTCTCGCCGCCACTGTCGAAGTGCCTGTCTACCAAAACAAATACCATCGCTACGGTTTGGCTATAGGCGGCCACATCCTTGCCGACAAGGCCGGTACGCTCTCATATGGTACCGTTTCGGGCAATATCACACTGTCGTTCTATAAGGCCCTGAACACCCGAACCGACAACTTGTTCTCGTTTGCTGTCTCTGTCGGTCTCAACCGTACTGGCTTCGACCCCACTGATGCCCTTATGGAAGATCCGTCAGAGCAGTTTGCGAAGGAACATGTCGTATATCCCGTTGTCGGTGCCGGTGTGGCGTTCTACACCCAACCCTCACAGTCGTTCACTCTCAAAACGGGTATTGCCGTCTATAACATCAACCGTCCGAAGCTTACCTACTATAACGATGGCACCTCGTTTCTGGAACCAAGGCTGAATTTGTATGTTCGCGCCGAGTGGCGTTTTGCAGAGCAGTGGTCGCTTATGCCTTTGGCGATGATACAGTTTCAGCGAGCTCTTGGAACGCCGACATCGCCAACAGCCCACTACACAGAGATACTCTTTGGCACTGATGTGAAATTATATGTTGACGAGAGTTCGGAGCGCAACCTCGCATTTCAGTTCGGAGCCGCCTATCGTTGGGCCGATGCCGCTGTGTTCGACCTCGGCATACACTACAATGCTTTTTCCTTTTTCTTTCTCTACGATGCCAATATTTCAAAGCTTACGCCTGCCTCGCGCTCTATCGGTGCCTTCGAGGTGGGATTGGTCTACCACCTCAACAAGAAACGCAATAAACGTAAAGCGCTGCCATGTCCGATAATATAAAGATGCTCCCTGCAAATAACTTGGAATTGCAATTGTTTCGCAAGTCATTTTTTTTCACAGTTGTCCTTATGTTCGTTTCTGCTGCCTGTGCGCAAGTGACCCGTTACGAGGTTACGCACGAGGGCCGTAGGGTGAACTCGCCTGGAAGCGAGTCCAGTCCAGTGCGAATTGGCGACACGCTCTATTACTCCAGCCTTCAGGAACTGACTGAAAGCGGTGGCTACATTGATTTCGGAATTTCGATAATGCGCGTGTTCAAATCGCATGTCTCCTCTAACGGCAAGCTTTCAAAAGGTGTGCTTTCAACTTTCGGCATCAATAGCCCCACGCGTCATACCGGCAACATCGCTTTCGATCTCCGCAACAGCATTGTCTATTTCACACGTTGCCGTTCCGACAACGGCGACTCATATCAAAATGAGATTTACTTCATAAAACAGAAAGACGGCAAATGGTCAAAACCGCAGAAAGTGGGTGGCGACGTCAACCTCAAGGGCTATAATTCTACCCATCCCACCGTCGGATACCTCTCCGACAGCACAACCATTCTGTACTTCGCTTCCGATCGACCCGGCGGCCTCGGTGGCATGGACATCTGGTATGCCGTACTCGACGGAAAGAAAATAGGAAAGACTACAAACTTGGGTGTCCCCGTAAACTCCGCTGCCGACGAGATAACGCCATTCTACGACTCGCAAAACGGCACTCTTTATTTCTCGTCCGACAGGCCTGGCGGCATCGGGAAGCACGACATCTACTCCTCCAAGGGCGCACGCAATTCTTGGCGCAGGCCTGTTGTCATGCCCGAGCCAGTCAATTCGGTCGAGGATGATCTTTATTTCACCATCGACCAGCCAATCCCCGCTGTCAGTATGCAGGGCACCGCTTTTTCTGGCTATCTTACATCAAATCGCAGCGAATCCTATTTCCTCCACGACACATCGTGCTGCCACGACATCTACCGCTGGACGCTTATAACGGTCGACACCACCACTCACACTCCGACCGTCAGACAACAGCCTACTCCTCCAATCGCCGAGGATACTTGTCCATGCAAAAAAGCGCGACTTTTGTTGCCCATAAAGCTTTTCTTCCACAACGACGAACCCAATCCGCGTAGCCTCGCCACCACATCTGACCTAACCTATTTTCAAACCTACAACTCCTATATGTTCCGTCGGCAGGAATACCGCGACCGGCAGAAAGAGATTGCCGACAGCACAGAGCGCAGCATGGCTCTTGCCACTCTTGAGAGTTTTTTTGGCGAGGTGCAATACAACAGCGAGAAATTTGAACACTTCATTCATTTGCTTGCACAGGATATTCTTAACGGTCGGCACGTGGCACTTACTGTTGGCGGTTATGCAAGCCCTCTCCACAGTTCCGCCTACAATATCAACCTTTCAAAACGTCGCATTTCAACAATTGTCAACCAGTTAAAGGAGTATAACGGTGGAATGCTTCGCCGAGCGATGTCGCAGCCAGGAAGCGGAAGCCTCGAAATCATTGAGGAACCATTTGGCAGCTCCACCGCCCCCAAAGACGTCAACGCAAGCCTTGCCGACCAGCTGCACAGCGTTTACAGTGTCGAGGCCGCCCGTGAGCGTCGTATCGAAATACTGAAATATGAGTACCGCTGATGTCTAATCTTCCCCCCACCAAAAAAATGACTACAATCAAATCCTGCCCGCAGTTGATGGACTATATACAGAAAGTTGGCTTCCTTCCGCTTCTAAGATGTGGCATACCAGGATTTTCGGCCGACGAAGCCGTTTCGAGCGAATGCCGCTACCGTCTGCTCGACGATGGCAGTTGGGAATGGCCTCTTTGGAGATGGAAAAGCTCAATCATTACCGAGAGCGATTGCATGTACGGCAAGTTCTTCTTCGACGGCAGGGCAGGTTTCGTCAGCGGCCAATGGTGGCCCGACTTCTGCAACTGGCGCCGTAGCCGATTCCCTATGCCCGACGACACATCCGTCGAGGCTACTATACTCGACATCCTTCGAGTGAATGGCAGTATGATTACCCGTGACCTTCGGGCCGCCTGCGGCTTCACTGGCCCGAAGATGCGAGGTCGTTTCGACAGCTACATCACTCGTCTCGAGCGCGCCTGCCGCATAATAACTGCCGATTTTGTCTATCCGCGTGACCGTCGCGGACAGCCCTACGGCTGGGGATGGGCTCTGCTCACCACTCCCGAACAGTTTATAGGCTCCGACGCCTGCCTCTGCGACCGTACTCCGCAGCAGTCGCTTGACCGCATCTTACGCCATCTGCATAAAACTTTCCCGCACTTAGATCGCGCGGCTCTCAAAGTGATTGCAGGATAAGATGATGGGTCGGTTTCTCAGCTTACGGCCTCAAGGTAACTGTTCACAAAAAAAATAATCGTATTTTTGCAAGGTATTTATGACCGACAACCAATCACTAATTGCAGGTTACAGGTCACCAATCACTAATCACGTTACATATATGACACAAGGAGTAAGACGCATCTATGTCGAAAAGAAGAGCGACTATGCGGTGAAAGCCAAAGAACTCCGTGAGGAGTTGATCAACTACCTTAACATTAATGCAACTTCGGTGCGTGTGCTGATACGCTATGATGTCGAAAATGTTTCTGACGACACCTACGTGAAAGCCAAGAAAACTGTATTCTCCGAACCCCCTGTTGATATGGTCTATGATGAGACTTTCCCATCCAACCCGGGTGACTTCTGCTTCACGGTGGAGTATTTGCCTGGCCAGTTTGACCAGCGTGCCGACTCGGCCGAACAGTGTGTGAAGTTGATCGGTCGCGACGAAAACCCCATTATTAAATCCGCCACAACCTATGTGATAAGCGGAGCATTGAACGAAATGGAGCGTGAGGCAGTTGTGCGCCACTGTGTCAATCCGGTCGACAGCCGCCTCACTGACGCGCCTAAACCCGATACGCTCGAAGACCGTTTTGACGAACCTGCCGACGTGGCAGTTTTCGATGGTTTCATGCACATGGACGGGCAGTCACTGCGAAATCTCTACGACAGTTTGGGACTTGCAATGACTTTTAACGATTTCAAACATATACAAAATTATTTCAGCGGCGAGGAACACCGCGATCCTACCGTAACCGAAATACGTGTTCTCGACACCTATTGGAGCGACCATTGCCGCCACACCACTTTCGCCACCGAGTTGAAAGACATTCAGTTTGATGAGGGTGTCTATCGTCCACTTATCGAGGGCGCTTTCGAGCAGTATCTCGAAGACCACCAAGAGCAATATGCCGGGCGCAACGACAAGTTCGTCTGTCTTATGGACATCGGCACTCTCGCAGCCAAGCGTCTTAAAAAAAGAGGACTGTTGACCGATCAGGAACCCAGCGACGAAATCAATGCCTGCTCCATTGTGGTACCCGTCGAGGTCGATGGCAAAACCGAAGAGTGGCTTGTAAACTTCAAGAACGAAACCCACAACCACCCCACCGAAATTGAACCTTTCGGCGGTGCTGCCACATGCTTGGGAGGATGCATACGCGATCCGCTTTCGGGACGCACCTACGTCTATCAGGCTATGCGTGTCACCGGCGCTGCCGACCCGACCCGACCCATTGATGAAACAATCCCTGGCAAGCTTCCGCAGCGCAAAATCGTCACCACCGCTGCCCGTGGCTACAGCTCCTACGGCAACCAAATAGGCCTTGCAACTGGATTGGTCAACGAAATTTATCACCCCGACTATGTGGCCAAACGTATGGAAATCGGGGCTGTTGTGGCAGCTGCACCACGCTATGCGGTGAAGCGCCTTACATCCGACCCCGGTGATATTATAATACTGCTTGGCGGTCGCACCGGACGCGATGGCATTGGCGGTGCCACTGGCGCATCGAAAAGCCACACCACAAAAAGCCTCACCACCTGTGGTGCAGAGGTTCAAAAAGGCAACCCTCCCACCGAACGCAAGATTCAGCGCCTCTTCCGTCGTGAGGAGGTCACTTCGTTAATCAAGAAGTGCAACGACTTCGGAGCTGGAGGCGTCAGTGTCGCTATCGGTGAACTGGCCGACGGACTGCGTATAGATCTCGACCGTGTGCCAAAAAAATACGCCGGACTCGATGGCACCGAACTATCCATTAGCGAGAGTCAGGAACGTATGGCAGTTGTTGTCGACGCTAAAGACGTGGAGCAGATGTTGAAGTATGCCGACGAGGAAAACCTCGAGGCCACTGTGGTTGCCGTCGTGACAGCCGAACCGCGAATGGTTATCAGCTGGCGTGGTAAGGAGATAGTCAACCTCAGCCGCCGCTTTATCGACACCAACGGTGCCCATCAGGAAACTTCCGTACGTGTGTCTATGCCGCTACCCCAGACATCTCCAGAACCTTCGGCGTCTTATGCAAGCCCCGAAAACCTGCGTAATCATTGGCTCTCAACCCTCGCTGACCTAAATGTCTGCTCGCAGAAAGGCCTTGTCGAGATGTTCGACAGCACCATCGGAGCTGCCACTGTTCTCATGCCTTTCGGCGGTCGTCACCAGCTCTCTCCAACCCAAAGCATGGTGGCCAAACTGCCCATACGTGACGGCAAGTGCGACGCAGTAACGGTAATGTCCTACGGTTTCGATCCTTTCCTCAGTAGTTGGAGCCCTTTCCACGGGGCCGCTTATGCCGTGCTCGATTCGGTGGCCAAGATTGCCGCTGCTGGAGGCGACGTGGCGAAATCACATCTCACTTTTCAAGAATATTTCCAGAAACTCGGGTCCGACCCGTACCGCTGGGGACAGCCTCTATCGGCTCTGCTCGGGGCCTATCATGCACAAATGGGACTGAAGCTGGCGGCCATTGGCGGCAAGGACAGCATGTCGGGTTCTTTTAACGACATCGACGTGCCGCCGACGCTGGTCAGTTTCGCAGTATGCGTCTCTGATCTCAAACACACCGTCGGAACTGACATCAAGCAGGCTGGTCACAAACTTGTAGAACTGCAAATCGAACGCGACTCATACGGCATGCCGGTTTACAGCGACGCGCTCGACCAGTATGCCAAACTTCATACCGCCATTGGCAATGGTACAATCCTTTCAAGCTGGTGTCTTCAAAGCGGCGGCATTGTTGAAGGTGTTTCCAAAATGGCCTTCGGCAACCACATAGGTGTGCATGTTGATGACTCTTTGTCTGATGCAGACCTCTTCGCCAAGAACTACGGCAACATTATTCTCGAAGTTTCGGATACCGACAGCTTGGAGTTCCGCTATCGCATCATCGGACAAACAATCGTTGCCCCGGTATTCGAATACCAGACGGTCTCTATTCCGCTTGATGAGGCGGTCAATGTATGGATGTCGAGACTCGAAAGCGTTTTCCCAACCAAGACCAACCAGCCCGTTCAATCGGTTCAGTCCATTCAGCCAAGCAATTTCAACTCTATTTACCAATGCAGGCATAAGGTCGCCAAACCTCATGTGTTCATCCCTGTCTTTCCGGGTACCAACTGTGAGTACGACTCGGCACAGGCTTTCGAACGTGCCGGTGCCGAAACTGAGACTATCGTTTTCCGCAACCAGAACTCAACGCAAATACGTGAGTCTGTTCTGCAGTTCGCTGACGCTATCCGCCGCTCGCAAATCATCATGATTCCTGGCGGCTTCTCGGCTGGCGATGAACCCGAAGGCTCCGCAAAGTTTATAACCAGTGTATTTCGCAATTTGACCATTGCCGAAGCCGTGATGGATCTGCTTCAAACACGTGATGGATTGATGCTTGGTATCTGCAACGGTTTTCAGGCACTGGTGAAACTCGGTCTTGTGCCATTCGGCGAAATTCGTCCGCAGGCCGACGATGCCCCGACGCTCACATTCAACACCATTGCACGCCACCAAAGCAAGATGGCCTACACCAAAGTGGTAAGCAATCTATCCCCTTGGCTCAGACAGGCAAGTTTCGATAGCGTTTATGCAATACCGATGTCGCACGGCGAAGGCCGTTTTGTGGCCTCCGACGAGTGGTTGCTGCGACTTCAGGCCGCCGGACAAGTGGCTACACAGTATGTCACGCCCGATGGTAACGCCACAATGGACGAGCAGTATAACCTAAACGGTTCTTACCTCGCCATCGAGGGCATCACCAGCCCTGACGGGCGCATACTCGGCAAGATGGGTCACAGCGAACGCCGCAGCCATGGCACCTACATGAACATCTACGCCGAAACAGACCAGCGTATATTCGAATCGGGTGTGAAATATTTCATGTAGCGGATTCGATTATATCAACCTTGACAGCGAAGGAGAAAAGAGAACGGAGCGACCATGCAATTCGGTCACTCCTTTTTTTGTTATTCTGGTGTTTGTTGCTATTTCTTTGATTGCTCGGTTGTCGGTTTCATTGTGAGCGATATGCGGTGGCGTCTCAAATCAACTTCGAGCACCCGTACTTTCACATGCTGGTGCAAATGTACAACCTCGGACGGATCGTTCACCCGTCGGTTGGCAAGTTGGCTGATGTGTACCAGTCCGTCCTGGTGCACACCCACGTCCACGAATGCACCAAATGCGGTGATGTTAGTCACTATGCCCGGTAATTCCATACCTACTCGTAAATCTTCAATTTTAGACACATTCTTGTCAAATTCGAACACCTCGAACTTGGCGCGCGGATCGAGACCTGGTTTGTCAAGCTCTCTCATAATGTCCCGAAGTGTTGGCAGACCACAGTCGCTGGTCACAAATTGATTGATATCGACTTTGCTGCGTGCTTCAGGGCTGTCGATAAGCGTTTGGACATCACAACCAACCGACTCCGCCATTCGTTCCACCAGTGCATAGCGTTCCGGATGGACCGCACTGTGGTCTAATGGATTGGCCGACTCTCTGACTCGCAGAAATCCCGCACTCTGCTCATAGGCTTTTGCACCGAGTCGTTCCACTTTCAGTAGGTCTTCTCGGCATTTGAATGCACCTTCGCGGTTTCGATAGCGCACTATGTTGTCGGCCAACGCCGGCCCTATGCCGCTTACGTATGAGAGCAATTCCCGTGAGGCTGTGTTCAACTCCACGCCCACACTGTTCACGCAACTCATCACCACATCGTCGAGGCTGCTTTGCAGCAATTTTTGGTCAACATCATGCTGGTATTGGCCTACGCCGATTGATTTCGGATCGATCTTCACCAGTTCGGACAAGGGATCCATAAGTCGGCGTCCGATAGATACTGCTCCGCGTACGGTTACGTCATAGTCGGGAAATTCTCTCCGAGCCACGTCAGAGGCACTGTACACACTGGCGCCATTCTCACTCACCACCACGGCAATCACTTTTGTCTTGAATCGGCATCGTTGCACCACCTCCTCGGTTTCGCGTCCGGCGGTGCCGTTTCCGATGGCTATAGCCTCTATGTGGAATGCTTCGACCAAGGCTTCCAGCTTGGCTATGGCTGCCCGTTCTTCCCGTACCGATGTGAATGGATATATCGTTTCGTTGTGCAACAACTGCCCTTGTGCATCCAGACACACTGTTTTGCATCCTGTCCTGAAACCGGGGTCAATGGCTAAGATGCGTTTTTGTCCCAATGGTGGCGCCAAAAGCAATTGTTTCAAATTTTCGGCGAACACGTTGATGGCATCTCGGTCGGCTCGTTCTTTTAGCAATGCGCGGTATTCGTTTTCTATCGATGGCTCAATGAGGCGCTTGTATCCATCATGGACGGCGAGGCGCACCTGCCCGGCCGCCTCGCTGCTGTTGCGGACATACTGTTTGTCAAGTGCGGAATATGCATCTTCTGCGTTGTCTGGCTGCACGTGGACTCGCAAAAAGCCCTCTTCTTCGCCGCGAAACAATGCGAGAATCCTGTGCGATGGCGCTCGCATTGCATACTCGCTCCAATTGAACCACGATTCGAATTTGTGCCCCTCGCTTTCTTTGCCCTTAATCACCATGGAACTTAATTGTGCTTTGCGTCGGAAAATGTTACGCACTGTATTACGCGAACTTGCGTTTTCGTTTACCTGCTCGGCTATGATGTCGCGTGCTCCGGCTAAAGCATCATCTGTCGTGTGTACCCCTTTCTCGTTCGAGACATATCCTTTGGCCATTGTTTCTATCGGGGTGTCTGGTTGCTTCATAAGTTGGCAGGCAAGTGGTTCCAAACCTTTCTCCCGTGCTATCATGGCTCTTGTGCGGCGCTTGGGCTTGTAGGGCAGGTAGATGTCCTCTAATTCCTGCAAACTTTCGGCTCGCTCTATCTGCTCACTCAATGCTGCGGTGAGCTTGCCTTGTTGGACAATCGACTCTTTTATCGTTTCGCGCCGGTGGTCGATTTCCTTGAGTTTCAGAAGTGCGTCGCGTATAGCGGCAATCTGTACCTCGTTAAGCGAACCAGTGGCTTCTTTGCGATATCGCGCAACGAACGGTATAGTCGCACCCTCCTCAAGCAAGGTGATGGTCCGTTGAACCTGTTGTACACTCAAATCCAACCTTGTGGCGATAATTTGTGCGTAATCAGACATTTGAATTCTAATAATTGTTATAAATTCAATGGGCTATTTGAAACGCCTAACTCCAATTTGCAGCCTTGTTTGTGGAGCGGTTTTCGTTCGTGTCCCATAGAACCGTATATCATGTTGAATAGGACACGGGGTTTCTCTAATTGTTTGCAAAAATACATTTTTTTCAGAAAAGTGTTGCGTATCCGAATTTTTACGTACCTTTGCAGCGTCTTAGATAACTAAAACACTAAAAAACATATCGTGAACATTCGGAAAATCAATACTATAAAATATATTTTTGTGATGTAGAGACTAAATACGTGCTAAAACATCGAAAAATTGTAAATTTGCATTGTTATTTATTCCATATTTCATCGTAAGTCAATAAATTATAACAATAAAAAATTTAAGTTATGAAAAAGCTTTTAAGTTTATTTGTGCTTTTCGCTCTATTGGGCTGCACCACCCTGTTTGCTCAAACAGAGAAGAAAGGTAAGGAGAAGAAGACCGATCTTACCGAGAAAGTGCCTATCGACAAGAAAGTCAGGATAGGCAAGCTCGACAATGGTTTGACTTATTACATCCGTGCCAACAAGAAACCGGAAAACCGTGTGCAGTTCCGTCTTGTGACAAACGCCGGCTCGATTCTCGAAGACGAGGATCAACAGGGCTTGGCTCACTTCTGCGAGCACATGGCATTCAACGGAACCGAGTACTACAAGGGTAACGAGATGATTTCCGAACTGCAGAAGAACGGCATCGAATTCGGACGTGGCATCAACGCTTGGACCGCCTTCGACGAAACTGTCTATTATGTCGATATGCCAAGCGACAAGCCCGAGATGGTTGAGATGGGTTTCAAAATCCTCGACGGATGGGCTGGCAAACTGCTCTTCACACCAGACGAAATTGAGCATGAGCGTGGTGTCATTATTGAGGAATGGCGTGGCGGTCTCGGCGCTTCGGAGCGCATACAGAAAGCCACATTCCCCATTATGCTCAAAGGTTCGAGATATGCCGAGCGCCTGCCTATCGGCAAGGAGGATATTATCCGCAATTTCAAGCGTGAAACAATTGTACGGTTCTACAAAGACTGGTATCGCACCGACATGCAGGCGGTCATCATCGTTGGCGACATAGATGTCGACAAGATGGAAGCCAAAGTCAAGGAGTATTTCGCAAGCCGTGAGGCCGTCAAAAACCCGCGTCCCCGTCCCAATTTCGACATCCCGAAAAACAAGGAACCTCTCATAGCCATCGCCACCGACAAAGAAGCCACCAGCACCTCTCTTGCCATGTTTTGGAAACACGACAAGGCTCCGCAAGGTACCGTTGGTGACTATCGTAACAGTCTTATCCGCCAGCTTGTCAACGGTATGTTGAGTGACCGTTTCAGCGAACTGTGCGAGAAAGCCAGCTCTCCCATGGTGGGTGCCGACGCCGGCTATTCATCGTTCCTGGGTCGCTCGTGCGACGCGTTTGCCGTATCAGCTGCTCCCAAGGATGGCAAGGTCAATGATGCCATCGAAATGCTTCTCACCGAGATGCGCCGTGTCGACCAGCACGGGTTCCTCCAAGCCGAACTCGACCGCCAGAAAGAAGAGTTGTTGAGTTCATACAAGAAAATGGCTAAAGAAGAGAATAAGACCCAGAGCGTGAGTTTCGCCCAGGAGTACACCAACAACTTCCTTGAGGGCGAGGTCATACCGGGCATTCGTCAGGAATATCGCTACGCCAACGAGTTCGTGCCCGAAATCACCCTCGACGAGGTGAACGCTATGGTCAAAGGCTGGATTACCGACGAGAACTTCGTATGCTGGCTCACAGCCAACAGCAAGGTGAAAGTACCCAATGAGAAAACCGTCAAGAAAATCTACAGCAAGGCCATGAACGCAAAGACCACCCCGTGGGTCGACAACTTCAAAGACGAGCCTCTCTTCGACAAGAACCTTCCCGCTGTTACCGCCAAAGTCTCCAAGGAAAACAAAGCTCTCGACTATAAGGAATACACATGTCCCAACGGCATCCGTTTCATTGTCAAGAAGACCGACTACAAGGCAGACGAAATACGTATGAGCTCCTTCGCCAAGGGCGGCACATCGCTCTACGAGGATAACGAGGCTTATATGGCTCAGACCGCTGCCTCGCTTATTGACGATGCCGGTATAGCCCAGTTCAACAGCACTCAACTCAGCAAGAAACTCAAGGGCATGAACCTCAGCATCAGTCCTTCAATCAGCGGTGAGACTCAGGGTTTCAGTGGCAACTGCTCCCCTAAAGACCTCGAAACTATGCTTCAGCTCCTCTACCTCTACTACGATGCTCCGCGCAAGGATCAGGAATCATTCGACAAGAACATCGATGCGCTCCGCAGTCAGATAAAGTTTATGGGCGAGAACCCTCAGTTCGCTTTTATCAAAAAGTACATAGAGACCGTTTATCCGGACAACAAGCGTCTTGTCATTCTGCCCACCGAGCAGCACATCAACAGCCTGAAACTTGATCGTGTGTATGAGATCTTCAAAGAGCGCTTCAACGACGCCAGCAACCAGACTTTCTTCTTCGTCGGCAACATCAGCGACAAAGACGTTGAACTTATCGCCAAATATATCGGCAATCTGCCTTGCACCGGCAAGCAAAAGGGCGAGACTTGGAAAGATCGCGACCCGAAATTCGTGAGCGGCACCCCTCGCGCCACAGCCTACAAGGGCACTGACAACCAGGGTATGCTTATGATCTACGGCGAAACCCAGGGCTTCGTGAACACCAAGAAAAACAAAGTTATCATCAACCAGCTCAGCGATGCTATGGAAATCACTGCTCTTGAAATCATCCGCGAGAAGATGGGTGGCACCTACAGCCCCAGCGTGAACGTGAGCTATGAAATCGATGGCGACGGCAAGGGTACCAAAGTAAGTTGGATGTTCTACATCGCCTGCGACCCCGACAATGCTGAGAACGTCGAGAAAGCTGCAATCGAAATCATTCAGCAGTACATCAATGAGGGACCCAACGTCGAAACCCTCGGAAAAGTTCAGGAGCAGCAAATCGCCAACCGCGAGACTGCACGTCAGGAAAACAGTTTCTGGATGAGTCAGATTATGGGAAGCTACGAGTATAACGAGGATCGTGACGATATCGACAAATACCCCGAACTCGTCAAGTCGGTCACGGCCAAAGAATTGCAAGAGGCGGCAGCAAAGTTCATTAACCTCAATAACTACGCTGTCATCATGCTGAAGCCCGAAAACAAAAAATAATTAAACGGTGCGCATAAAAACGCACCTCCTTTGTAATGCAAGCGGGCTCTCCTTTACGGACAGCCCGCTTGCGTTTTATAAATCAGTCAAAAGTCAAATTCCATGTTCCGATTTCATCTTTCCTGCCATATAGTCTTTTTTGGGGTTGCCATTAGCTGTATGTGCGCTTCGTGTCACCGCGAAAGCGAGTTGGAGCGCGTTGTCCGCCAGGCCAACGAAAAGTGTCCGGTCACTATAACGGATGGCATGCGTCTTGACAGTATTCTTCTTTATAAAAGCGACGGGAAAGATGAAACTGATGAACGGCTCGCCTACTATGTTACCCTGTTCGGCATTTACGATGAACCATGGATGAAAGACGTGGTAGAAGCCAATCTGTCGGGGTTGGATGATAGGCAGGTCGCGGCCCTTCTTGCACAGGGGTTGAATGATGAACCTAAATTCGAAAAGCTTTTAAGTGATAACAACTGCGACTTGTATTTGGTCTTGCAATATTCCGATGGCAAAGTTGCAAAAAGCTACTTTATTAGCGATGTGTCGGCATGCCTGTTGTATGGCGCTGACACTGTGTCGGCCACTATGAACATCATACGCAGGGATGCGTACAACTCTAATGCCGCCTGCCCGGTGTCAATCGCCGACGGAATTGTGATGCAGTCGGTTTCGCTTGATGAGGATTCCAACATTCTCACATATAGATTCCAAATAGGTGATTCCACACTCTCGCCCGACAATGTTGACAGGTCGCTGCTTGAAAGCCTGCAAGCCACTATCGCATCGGACCTTGATCAGAACCCTTCGATGCGTATTTATCGCGATAATAAGGTCACGATACGCTACTGGTTTGAAAATAAAAAGGGAATAAAACTATACGGGTTCGATTTTTAAATTAAATTCAAGCATCTGACTGTCAAAATGTGTATTGGAGATATAACAAGATATACGAACAGATATGGTTTACTTTTGTGCTTTATTGCATTTTGCAGTTTGTTGACTGCTGGTTGCAGGGGTGCTGCCCAACGGCAGTTGTCTTCGGCGGTCGAAGACTACAATCGTACGTGCCCTATGCGCATGAGTGATATGGTTAGAATCGACAGTCTACACTATGACCGCGGGGCTGGCAATGTAGTATTCTGTTGCACTGTACTCGCCCTTTCGCAAATGGTATTGTACGACGATGACGATTTTTTCACTGTGAGGAATTACTGTGAGAACCAATCTCGAACTCAACTGCAACGCATGCAATCAAACGAATACGGACGGGAGACACTTATGTTGTTGAATCGTGCGAAGGCTTCCCTATCATTTGTGTATCGACTTGAGTGTGGAGACACTGTGATGGTTTATAATTCAGTCCAGTAACATGAGGTATATTTTCCATAACTCAATAATAAATACAATTTGAGCCTCATGCCAATTTCATTTGATTCCATTCACACTAATTGTAAGGATTCAGACATGGAGATTTGTCATTCATTGGATTCACCAACGGCCTAATTGACAAATCAGAGTTATAGTACCCTGCGCAGAAGTAGTAATAACCTGTTTCGAGTCTTTTTCATGCCCGTGGGGGTATATCGCTCGTGGTAGGTGCTGGTGCGATGGCTCGTTACGACACAAGATCCGCCTATCGCCTGCTTTGCTATGTTGGATATGGTGGCAATATTTCCAGCAGGCTCGTAGCTTTGTCTGATTGCCAGCATCTTTTCCGGCAAACCACCCAATCTGTATAATGAAAAAAAGTGTACCCGTTGCAGTGTGCCGCAGGTGTGTGCGACAGTTGCGCTTGCAGTGCAGTTCATACAACCGTTATGTGTTAATTTACAATAAACTAAACATATAGAGACGTGAATGTGATAATTTCTTCAGACTTTAGGTCCACTGTAGCGTCCATCCAATATATGCTCAACGGGGAGCTGCACATATCCCTGTCTTCGGGTGAGGACACAAATGTGAACTATGAATACAAGGCCAATCTCGGAGACGGAGTGGCGATGGAAAAGCCGTCGATAAGCCTGCTGCAATACGCCAGAGACTACACCAAACGGAGCAACATACAGCTCAAACCAAATCCACCTACCATCTCATGTGCGACCATCTGCAGCAGTATGGCGATTGTGCAATGGACAAGATTACCACAGAATATCTGCAGGGGTTTCTCAGACATCTCTATTCCACCGGCATGATGGCGGGAACAGTGAGACAGAACTTCCAGAAACTCGCCTGCGTGCTGCACCATGCCTATAAGAACGACTTGTTTGACGACCGCATACTCCAGCGTGTCAAACGTCCAAAGAAAGAGCAGTGTAAGAAATGTTTTCTCTCAGAACCCGAGTTGAAAAGGCTCGTGAAGCATAGACTGTCGGACAAACACGACAACAAACAGACCATGTTCCTTTTTTCTTGTATGACAGGTTTGCGGTTCAGTGATGTGCAGGGGCTGAGGTGGACATAGTGGCAAATGTGTTAAAAAGGCGAACTCCTGTAAATGTAAACTTGACGTGGAATTTGGTTGTCAGACATGCAGAAACCATCAAAAACGATTAGGGCGAATAATAAAATACTTGAAAAATTATTCAAGTTATCCGGCTAATATTCAATCGCAGGGAAAGTGTTGTTGAAAAAAAATCAGTAGTCTTGTCACACATGTGACTTTTTTTTGCGTCTAATATTAGTGAAAGAATCTTTTGGAATGATCGATGAAAAATGAAAGAAACATTGTGTCTGTAGAGAAAACGGATACGTTTGCAGTAACGATTCAAGGAGGAAAAAAACTAATTTTCTTTATAACGAACTGGATGTCAGCATAAAATTTTCGTTACGACCTTTTGTGGCAGCGGCGACGTATCTGGCGGCCTTCTTTTCGGTAGAGTTGACAGCGCAGCAACCTGCAGTGGCCGGGATACGACATGACCTACACTTTCGGACGCGGCACAGTGCTGTGGGAGCAGGCGGTGGCGTCGAAAGGCGGAAAACGTACACACACCGGAGATCTGACACCGAATCAAGGCGTGGTGCAGACCTTCTCCGTATATCCCAACCCCACGAACGGGCACTACCACATACAGGTGGCCGGATGCGAGACGGTTAGCGTGACGATATACAACACCCACGGAGTCGCCGTGGCGCAGTTCAG
>CAJONE010000043.1 GCA_905235855.1 uncultured Bacteroidales bacterium | reverse complement strand
ACGATACGCTTGCGAATCTCCTCGCAGAGGCCTGCAGTTATCTTGCGGCGGTCATTGTACTGGCGTCGTGAAATGATATTTGGCAGCTTGTTTATGCTGCTCTTAAGCATACAAGGCAGGTTGTAGTATGCCGTTAGACGCATCAACTGCCTAAGCGCAGACATTCACTCCGTTTCGCATTGCGCCTTCAAATCGTCGAACGTCAGGCCGAGAACACGCATCTGCGACACGATATAAGGCAGTTCCTCCCGAAGGAAATATTCTCTCTGAAGTTTGAGAGCAAGGTTTCGGGCATCGTCGGCAACGAAATAGCCAACGCCGCGCCGATTGAAGATAATGTTGGCACTTTGCAGGTAGTCGAACGAGCGGAGAGCCGTGTTTGGATTGACCCCCAACTGCTCGGCCACCTCGCGAACAGAGGCGATACGCTCACCCTGCCGCCACTCTTCGTTCAAGATACGCTCGCACATTGTATCGGCTATCTGCAGATATATTGGTTTCTGTTTCTTGAAGTCCATGATTCAAATTGAAAGTTGGAATTGGATTTATACATGGCGAATAATAATCGACCTTGTTTAATACTTCATGTGTTTTAGGCGGAAGAATGTCCAGAAGAATAATCCCGCAGCCAGTAGCGCGGTCACCACATTACTTACCGTGATAACAGCCTTATAAGACGAGATAATGTTTTCCGGAACCGCAACATCAATACTGTCGGCGTTAACCATAACGTGAAACAGCACAGGATAGGCTATTAACGAGATGAAGAAATTCAAGGCAATCAACGCCAAAATAGTTTTCAAAACCTTATGAGTCTTAAAAATGGTGTTAGTGAACAGGAACGTGGCGCTGTATTTCAAGTAGGATAATATATAGCCCCAAACAAATGCTCCGAAGGAAATTCTGATTATCTGCATAGCCTCGGCGCTTTCTTCACCGATGAGCGCCATATCAGCATCATACGAGCCGCTCAGTATCGCAATTGGCTCCCATAGGTATTCCCGATAGACACCGAAAGGCAAAAGCGTCAAAAGAGTATCGACTACAATACCAGCCAAGAGACACATAAGAGGACAGACAATAACACAATAAAGCAACTGCGAGAGATACTTTTCCAGATGCGATGCGGGCAGCATAGCATAGTAGATGCCATCCTTGGGCAGGTTGCATGTTTTGTACATAGCCGATGGCGCCATAATTGCAGTTAAAATCAGTATGCCAGCCATGAAAAAGAGGCGACCGAATGCCGGAATCGTCACTTCCCTGCTTGTTGACATATCGATAAGCAAAAAGAAAAGCCAGATGGCAACGGGGATAAGGGTTATTATAATCATGGCCATACCGAAACGAGGCCAAATGCCACGGAAGTCCATGGCGACAAGTTTCTTGAAACGAGTCCAATCGAATGTATTGTTCATGATATTGTTTTTAAAAGTTGCAGGATTGCGGGATTATTCAAACATAGCCTTAATGACACGTTGGTTTTTAAGCACAGCATTGAAAAGGCCCTCGATGTTAATGAGGCTTTCGTCGCCGGTATCGTTTCGCAGCACGTTCATGTAGCCACCAGGCAGAGCCTCGGAGTAGAGGGCGTCGTCGCGTTTTGCGGCACCATACTCGAAAAAGAGGCGACTGGTGATTTGGTCGACCGAGGCGTTGAGCAAAACATCGTTTTTTGAGATAATGACAATAGGGTCGATGAGATTCTCGACGTCCTTAACCTGATGGGTAGATACGATGATACAGCTGTTTTCATCGACTCGTTTTGAGAGAATACGGCGGAAATCGCTTTTCGACGGAATGTCGAGGCCATTGGTTGGTTCGTCGAGCAAGACATACTGGGTGCCTAATGACAGAGCACAGCAAAATAGCGATTTTTTCACCTGTCCGTAGCTCATCTCGCGGAACCGCTTGTCAGGGTCGACATCCAGTTCGTGCATCAATTCGAGGAATGTTTGGCGAGAATAGTTTCGATAAAACACTCCGCATTCGTCCACATACTTGGCAGGAGTGGTGTCAGAAGGCAAACGCACCTCGTCAGGCAGGAATACGATGTTTTCCAAAAAAGAGGGCGCACGCTTAAAAGATTCGATGCCATCCACTTCACAAATACCGCTTTGAGGACGTTGCAGCCCGCTTACAAGTTTCAAAAGAGTGGTCTTGCCGACACCGTTTTCGCCAAGCAGACCATAGATGTTGCCCTTCTCGAACGATAACGAAATGTTATCAAAAACAGACGTGTTTTTGTAGGAGAAGCTTAAGTTTTTTAGTTCTATCATAAGATTAATTTTTTATGAAATTCACCTATTTGATTAATTCTTTGACGATTACATGAAATACTATTGGTGTATTAGTCTACTACGACACTGCAAAGGTACAAAAGGAAATGAAATATGCAACTTTTTTTTTCAGAGATCGCTTCTGCATATTAAATCAACGCCCCTTACCCCCTCTTGTCCAAGAGGGGGAGTCTTCGACAGTCAACCTATTGCATATTTGTACCACATATTGCCACTCTAAAAATTACATCAACGCCCACACCCCTTCTTTTCTATCAGATGGAGTACTTGACAGTCGAACTTTTGCACATTTGTACAACAATACTCATCAAACCAATAAATTTTAGAGGTCGTCATACATGTTGTGGCTACAGACGTATCAGTGTTTGCCATTTCAGGGCAGTTTTAGAGGGCATCCTACGACAGTTCGTCTGGTACTACAATCTCGCCGTGGTCGCGGAAATAGTCAATCAGTTCGTTGTAGAAGCTGTGATGAGAAAGGGTCTCGACACTTCCCACAACAATGAGTTTCATTCTGGCGCGGGTGATGGCCACATTCATGCGGCGAAGGTCGCGTAAAAAGCCAATGTTGCCGTTGGGATTGTCACGTACCATACTTATCAAAATCACATCGCGTTCCTGCCCCTGAAAACCGTCGACGGTATTGACGGTAATATGCCGGCTGAGGCGTTTCAGGAAATAGTTCATTTTCAACATGCGCCTTATCAGGCGTGCCTGAGCCTTGTATGGTGTGATTATGCCGAAGTCTATTTGCTCGTCGAGCACACGTGTTTGGCCGAGCATATCGACATAGTCCTTTACGGTGTGGACAAGCAGGCGCGCCTCTTTCGGATTGCTTTTACTGGGGGAAATGCCGGATGCGGTCTCGTCGAAAGACAATGAACTGGTGTCAATCCAGGTAAGCGGAGTATCGATAGGCGACAAGACCCTGTCGGCCACTTCGGGGGCAGCCAAAAGGCGCCCGTGGTAGAACCATTTTGAAGAGAATCCCATTATCGATTTGTTCATGCGATACTGAACGGTGAGCATCGATACGGTTTCGGGTTTGCTTTTCGCCACTTTTTGCATCAAGGTGACAGACAAGTCGCGAGATTGTCCGCTCTCGCGTGGCGAAGGAGACTTGACCGTAGGCGGAAGCTGTTGGTAGTCGCCACTGAAGACAACCTTAGAGCAACGCAGGATAGCGTTCCAACAGGCGGGTTCGAGAGCCTGAGCGGCCTCGTCGATAAAGAGAGTGCCAAATTGCCGTTTGCCGAGGACTTGGTTGGCAGCGCCGATAAGGGTGCACGAGACAACTCGTGCCTCGTTGAAAATTTCGGAATGTATTTTGATTTCCAACTCGGTTTGGCGATAGCGAAGTTTGCGGATATAAGAGGCTTTAGTCTCATTGGCCGCGTTGTCGCCACGTAATGTTCGACCCGCGATTTCGCGCAAGCGCTTGCGAATGCTCCAAAGTTCAGCATAGTCAGGATGGGCTGCATAGCGACGTTCATAGCTACAGTCGAGCATATCGTCGCTTATGCGGACAGGATTTCCGACACGCAAAACTTTAACGCCACGTCGCATAAGTTGCTCGCTTATCCAGTCGACAGCCACGTTGCTTGGAGCAGATACGAGCACTTGATTTTCCTTTTGCAGAGTTTCGATAATAGCCTCGACCAAAGTTGTGGTCTTGCCAGTACCCGGCGGGCCGTGGACAATAGCCACATCACGAGCTTCGATGACTTTCTGTATAGCATCGCGCTGGCTTGTGTTCAGCCATGGGCAATAGAGACGAGGCAGGCAGCGGAATTCGGGTTTACGCACGCCAACAAGCACTTCACGCAAGCGGACGAACGACTCGTCGTCGCGACGGATAGCTTCGGACAAAGCAGCTTTCATGACCTGATAGGAAGTGGCATCGATACCGAGCTGCAGGCCCAAAATGTGAGTTTTGCCACTATCGATGACAGACTGAAGGGCATTCTGTCCGCCGACACGCAGTCCCAAAACGCCGTAGGCCACGGAGTCGATGGTGCATTGGTGAGGGATTTCGTTCGGGCTAAAACCATCTTTCATATAGAAGAATCGCACCGTGCGGCCAGGCTCAAACTCATCGTTGCCAAGGTCATCGGCGGGCTGGAAACGCACGGTGAGGATGAGTTGGTCGAGAGCATTACGATGCCATTCGACAATTTCGACGGGATAGCGAATGCCACCAGTGGAACGTGAAGCCGAAACAGACGTTGCGTACGAGCGACTCAGTTCGGTTTCGTACTGATGCTTTTCAAATTCGAACTCGCGATCGACAAGTTCAACAAGTCGCCGTAGCTTCGATAAAGATGACTGGGTGAAGTGGCTAACAGGCGAATTATTGGGAACAGGAGATTGCGCGAAGCCCATATTGGCCACATTTCGGCAAGAAAATCAAATGCGAATAACCTTTTACTTGTGAGTTGTTTGAACCATACGGCTTGCGTCGTCGAGTTTGCAGTTGAACCAGCAGCTTTCTTTGCCGTTGTTGAAGGAATACTTGTACTTGCCCGAACCTGATTCGGAAAACTGGTAAACCTGCCCGCTGTTGACATCGGCCACCACATAGCGGCAGCCTTTTGTGAGATCCTTGCGGTAGACGCGATAATGCTTGTAGGAATCCCATGAACGACCGTTATTGGTTTGGTAATAGACGGTAATGGGTTTGTAGTAGCTCCACTCGTCGAGGTTGATCTGATCTGAGGCGACATATTTTCTGCGTTCGGCGCTTTCTTCGTGCATTTTGGAAGCTCGCCCCTGCTTGACCCATCCGCTTATCATGTCGTATGGGGTGGTGCATCCGATCAATGCTACAATAAAGAAAACAATCATTACGAAAGAAGAAATGATACGTCCGCTGTATTTCATGGCACGAAAAGATAAATTAAGTGAAATGCAAAGATACAATAAAGTTTTGAGTTTAGAGTTATTTAGGCGATGAAAGATGAAACGGACGAAAAGATGATGCCTGTTCCGAAATTGTTGCAAAAAGGGGACGACGTGGCGATAGTAGCCACTGCGCGAAAGGTTTCGAGAGCCGAGATAGAGCCAGCCATAAGACTATACGAGACGTGGGGGTTAAACGTGCTGCTTCCAGAGAACATATACGCCGAGAGCGACCAGTTTGCTGGTAGCGACAGTCAGCGCGCCGCCGACCTGCAATGGGCATTGGACAATGCGGAAATAAAAGCCGTGTTTTGCGCCCGCGGCGGATACGGCACAGTCCGTATCATCGACCAGATAGACTTTTCGAGGTTTGCCGGCATGCCCAAATGGATAGTGGGATACAGCGATGTCACGGTGCTGCACTCGCATATACACGCCACATTGGGAATACCAACGATACACGCCACAATGCCATTGAACATAGACGATGATGCAGTGGCATGCCGGTATCCCGCGACAGAAAGCCTGCGACAGTTACTTTTCGAGGGAGAGGCAAATTACAGGTGGACATCAGGGGGAGTGCATAACACAGACTACAGATTGCAAAAGACCGAAGTCGAAGGCCCAATAGTGGGCGGAAACCTTTCGATATTATACAGTCTCTGCGGATCAGCGAGCGATATTGACACGTCGGGCAAGATACTATTAATCGAAGACCTCGACGAATATCTTTACCATATTGACCGCATGATGCAAAACCTGCGGCGAACGGGCAAATTGAGCCAGATAAAAGCACTTGTTGTCGGCGGAATGACCGAAATGCACGACAATACAGTTCCGTTCGGCAAGACGGCAAAAGAGATAATATACGACACAGTGAAAGATTACGGATATCCGGTATGTTTCGATGCCCCGTTTGGGCATCTGGGCAATGAAAACCGCGCTATAGCGTTAGGCCAAACGATAAGCCTACAGTGCAATTCGGACGGCAGTTTTGCAATACAACAAACATTGTAGCTGCCGAATATATTCAGTTTCGGCGGTTCAAGATGCGAAAGGTGAAACAATTTTCGTATTTTTGCAATTTCTTATGCTCGCCACAGCAGCGAGCCGTAATATCCAAAAAGAAGCAGACAGATGAAAAAAACAAAAGTGTTTGTCCTATTTGCCATGGTTACGGTCTTGACAGCCCTATCCTGTTCGAACAAACAAAAAGCCCAGTATGTAGGCAATTGGGTGCTTACCGACATATCGCTTGACGGCAAACACTGGGACAAGACGCTAATGCCCGACGAAGAGATGACCATCACCATCAATGCCGAAGGGACAGCACTGCAATGCATTGGGGAGATGAGTGAGGAGACGCGCTGGCACATTGACGATCAAGGGCACATCGTAATGGGAGAGCAGCTGGCATCGATTGACGATGAGGGGTACCTTGTGGCAGACCACAACGGCACCATTGTCAGGCTTTCGAAAAAATAGACCAGTTGTCACACGGGAAGGAACGATCGGATGATATTAGGAAACAGAGGATGGAGAAAATTTGTGTCGATACTGTTGGGTATCGTCTTTTTGCAGTATTTTGCGAGTACAAATTTCTTCATACACTGCCACAAGCTTCCGACAAGGATAATCGTACACTCCCATCCTTTTCCCAACAAGCCACACAACCACACAGACAATCAGATAAACTGTATTGACCTGCTGTCGGAGGCCACGTGCGAAACAACACCGTTGGTGAACGCACCAGAATTCATGGCCGACATCGTGCGCGATGTCAGCACAGAACGGCAAGAGGCGGAAGGGCAACGGACAGTTGCAGGCGAAATACGTCTGAGGGCACCGCCGATATGCTGAGAACAGAGAGAGATGCCATACGGACAAAGTCCGATGGAGGGGCATAGATACCGTCCCACGCAAAGTTTTCAGTTACAATCAATTTTTTTTATTATGAATATATTAAAGAGCTGTGAAGTAGCAGCTATGGTGACAGTGTGCCTTGTGGCAGGAGCGTGTCACAACAACGACAATACAGGGAGCGAAACGCCGAATTACAGAACACTTGAGGACGACACGATAGAGATAGCAGAAGGGTCGAACCTGAACGGGAAACTGCAAACCGAGACGGTGGAGATGAAGCCGTATGCGGTGAGGATAAACACAACAGGAGTGATAACGCCGATACCGACAGAATATGCAGAGATAGCGGCACCTCTACCAGGGCGTACGGTGAAATGCCATGTAACAATAGGTCAGACCGTAAGGAAAGGCAGTGCACTGTTTGACATAGCCTCGTCGGATTATTCAGAGATAGTGAAGGGTTATATCCAGTCGCGCAGCGAGATGCAGCAGGCCGAGCGTTCGCTTAACAGGGTGAAAGACCTTTACAACAACCATGTGGCATCGACAAAAGAGCTGGAAGAGGCACAAACTGCCTACAACATAGCGCGCGAGGAATACAACCACTCACTGGCCATGACGCGCGAATACCAGATAAACACCGAGAGTATGGCAGTTGGCCAACCAATGACCGTGCGTTCGCCTGTGAGCGGAAAGGTGCTGAAGAACGATATAGTGATAGGCGAGTATCTGAAAGAGGATTCGGAGGCCAAGGTGATTGTAGCCGACTTAGACAAGGTGTGGTTAAAGGCGAACATAAGCGAGAAAGAGGCACCGATAGTGGACGAATTGCGTAAAGTGGAAATACGGACGGTGGCAAAGAGCGACAGTGTGATAGAGGGACGAATAGTCTACGTTGGAGGTATGCTCGATCCGGAAACACGCACACTGCAGACCATTATAGAATGCGACAACCGCAAAGGCAACCTTATGCCAAACATGTATGCCAACCTGACGCTGTACGGCGACGAAAGTGACCACATCATAATACCGAAAGAGGCAGTGCTGCAGAGTGGCGAGGGACGGTATGTGCTGCGGAAAGTGTCGGAAAACCGATACAGCAAGACACGGGTAGAGGTGCAGTCGATAGACGGGCAGAGCGTAATAGTGCTCAGCGGACTCAACGCCGGTGACGAGATAATCACAAAAGGGGCATTCTATCTAATCGAAAACCAATAGGAGGCCTGCAGTTATGATTAACAAGACAGTAAACTGGGCACTAAACCACAAGGTGCTGATGGCAGTAATATTCGGAGCGTTGTGCGGAATAGGAGTGATTGCGTGGAAGTCGTTGCCCATAGACGCCTATCCAGACATATCGGACACGACAGTGCAGATAGTCACACAGGTGCCAGGACTCGCAACCGAAGAGATAGAGCAGCAGATAACCATACCGGTGGAGCGCGCCGTGGCAGGCATACCGAACCTCAACACAATGAGAAGCAAGAACTCGTTTGGCATCTCGACAGTGATACTTGTGTTTGACGACCGAGTGGACGACTACTGGGCGCGGCAGCGCGTGACCGAACGGCTAACGGGGATTGAGCTGCCGTATGGAGCGGTGCCCGAACTGAATCCACTGACAGCCCCCACAGGCGAGATATACCGCTATGTGCTTGAATGCACGGACGGGAGCCATAGCCTGCGCGACCTGACAGACATCCACAAATGGACAGTGATACCATATTTGCGGCAGATACAGGGCATAGCCGACGTGAGCAACTATGGCGGCATAACTACGCAATACCAAATAGAACTCTCGCCCGACAAGCTGACCGAATACGGCATATCGCTATCGGACGTGGTGGAAAAAATAGAGCAAAACAACATCAATGCGGGTGGAAGCATACTCTCGGAAGGCAGCTTGAGCTACGTGGTGCGAGGCATAGGGCTGGTGAGCGACTTGGAGTCGTTAGGCAACATAGTAGTGAAAAGCAACAATGGCATCCCCGTATACATGAGCGACTTGGGAGAGCTGAAATATGGCAATCTGGAGCGCAAGGGGGTGCTTGGGTATGTGGACGATGAGCATTCGTATGACGATGCAGTGGAAGGGATAGTGCAGATGCTGCGCGGCGAGAACCCGTCAGAAGTGCTTGACAAGATACACACAGCGGTGGACGAGCTAAACGACAACATACTGCCCGACGGGGTGCATATACACCCGTTTTTGGACAGGACCCACCTGGTGAACCAGACACTCAACACTGTGAGTCACACACTGCTGATAGGCATGCTGCTGGTTATAGTGGTGCTTTTCATCTATTTGGGCAACTTGCGCGGAGCGGTGATAGTGGCTATAACCATCCCGATATCGCTGCTGATAGCCTTCATACTTATGAAGATAACCGGCATACCCGCCAACCTGCTGTCGTTAGGAGCAATCGACTTCGGAATACTTGTGGACGGCTCGATAGTGATGATGGAGACCATACTGAAGAAACGCGAACGAAACCCTGATGAAGAGCTGACGGTAGACCACGTGAAGAAACGCGCATGGGATGTGGCCCGATCGATATTTTTCTCGACAATCATCATCATCACGGCATATATGCCATTGTTTGCATTCGAGCATATCGAGCGACGACTGTTCACGCCGATGGCCTACACAGTGGGATACGCCCTCGTAGGGGCACTGGTGACAGCCTTGATGCTCACGCCCACGCTGTCGTATGTAGCCTACCACAAGCCGCACAAAACATATAGAAACAAATGGCTGGAGCGGCTGACCGTGTGGTATAGCGGTGTGACCGACAAGATACTGGACAAGACACGACTGGTGACAGTGACGCTGGTGGTGACGCTGGCCGGAGCCACAGCACTGTCGATAAGCGTGGGCAAAGATTTTCTGCCGACCCTCGACGAAGGGTCGGTATGGGTGCAGGTGCAGCTACCTCCCGGATTGTCGATCGAGCAGTCGAAGCAGATGGCAGACGAATTGCGAAACAAACTGAAAGAATTTGACGAAACATCGTATGTGATGACCCAGCTCGGTCGCGATGACGAGGGAGCCGAGTGTTTTTCGCTGTCGCATGTGGAGGCATGCGTTGGACTGAAGCCATACAACACGTGGAAATCGCACCGCACGAAAGCAGAGTTGGTGAATGCCATGTCGGACACCATCAATTCGATGCCCGGATACACGGCGGGATTCTCACAACCGATAATAGACATGGTGATGGATCAAGTGGCCGGCACACACAGCGACCTGGCGTTGAAGATATATTCGGACGATCTGGAGGCGACGCGCCGTACGGCCGAGCAGGTGGTGGAGGTGCTTTCGGCGATACCCGGGGCAGGCGATGTGGCGATAGACCAGGAGCCGCCCACACCGCAGCTACAGATAACCGTAGACCGCCAGCGGATAGCGCAATACGGGTTGAATGTGTCGGACGTGACCGACCTGATAGAGATAGCCATAGGAGGCAAAGCAGTATCGCAAATATACTCGGGGAGCAAAGTGTATGACATCACCTGCCGATACGCCGAGAAATACCGCAACACGCCAGAGAAGATAGCGTCGCTGACGCTCACGACCGAGGACGGGGTGAAAGTGCCGCTTTCGGCGGTGGCAAAAGTCAAGACATCGCTTGGGGCCAGCACCATCATGCGCGAGATGAGCCGACGCTACACATTGGTGCGTCTGAACCTGCGCGGGTCGGACCTGACCACCTTTGTGAGCGAAGCCAACCGGCTTATAGAACAGACCATAGACTACGACCACGACACAATGCACCTGCAGTGGGCCGGACAGTTCGACAACCGCAACCGTGCCTTTAGCCGGCTGGCGCTTGTGTTGCCGCTCACACTGATACTGATGTTCATATTCTTGATACTGGCATTCGGCAAAGTGCGTCAGGCAGCACTGCTGATGTCGGTTGTGCCGCTGGCGCTGTTTGGCGGCATGCTTGCGTTGAACGTGCGCGGGATGACATTCAACGTGTCGTCGGCAGTTGGATTCATAGCCCTTATAGGCGTGGCCATACAAAACGGAGTAATCATGATTACGCATATCAACAACCTGCGCAAAGAAGGGAAAGAGCTAAGGCAGGCAGTGGTAAGCGGAGCGACCCACCGCATGAGACCGGTGCTTCTGACGGCATCGGTGGCGATACTTGGACTTTTCCCGGCATCGGTTTCGACCGGAATCGGCAGCGACGTGCAGCGGCCATTGGCGACAGTGATAGTGTACGGACTGCTGTTTGCAACGGTGATAACACTTTTCATACTGCCAAGCTTATATTACCTGACAGAAAAGAGAAAAGAGAAAAAACAATCAATCAGTAAAAGCCAATCAGAAACAATATGAAGAAAACATCAACAATAACAATAGTGTTGTTACTCGGTTTGAGCTGCACAAAAGCGCAGACAATAAGCTATCGAGAGTATATCGACTCGGTGGTGGCGAACAACAAGGGCTACCGCGCAGAGCAGCTGAACTTGCCGATGAGCGAGGCACAGCTGAAAGCCTCGCGGTCGATAGGGAACCCGTCGCTGAGTGTGGAATACGGGAACAACAGCGACTGGGGCATCATGATGGGCCAAAGCCTCGATATCGGGTTGTCGCAGCCCATCACGTTCGGAGTGGTTAAGGCGCGCAAACAGGTGGCCGCCTGCGAACGCGACAAAGCCACGAGCGACCTATCGGACTATCTGCTGAACCTGAAGGCCGAGGCAAGCACTGCTTTTATTGACGCGATTTTGGCCCGCGAGCAGGCGGCGATAGCGCGACAAACACTTGAAAACATGGAACAGCTGGCCACAAGCGACAGCCTGCGGTTTGCCAAGGGCGACATTTCGGAGCTCGACATGCTACAAACACGCATTGAAGCGCGTATGGCACGGCAGGATTATCTTGCGGCACAGTCGGAGTATAGCGATGCACTTGTAACGATTGACCTCTACAGCGGACGACCCGAGCGCGGAACCCAAGGTGTTGCCGGAGAGCTTGCCACCCCTGGAAAAGAATACAGCATAGGCGAGCTGACCGATATGGCCCTACGGCAGCGGCCCGACCTGCAGAGTGCGCGACAGAGCATACAGCTGGCCGAGAGCCAGTCACGCCTCACAAGGCGCGAGCGGTTGCCCGAGGCCGAAGTGTCGTTCGGAGTGTCGCTCAATTCACGTGTGCGCAACGAAGAGGCACCTGCACCAGAGTTTATAGGCTACAGCGCAGGGCTCTCGATACCACTGCCTTTTTCGAATGCCAACAAAGGCAGTGTGCGAGCCTCGCAACTTGCGGTGCAGCAGTCGCAACTACAGGCCGACGCTGTAGAGAACCAAGTGGTTTCGGAGATTATACAGGCCTACAACCGTTACCGCTTGGCACGGCGCAACGCCGAGACCTATTCGAGCGAACTGATCCGCGACGCCGAGACCATACTGCAAGGTCGCCTCTACGCCTATCAGCGCGGAGAGACCTCGCTGATAGAGGTGCTTTCGGCGCAAGAGACCTACAACAACGTGCGCAAGAGCCACGCCGAGGCACTACACCAATGCATGAGTGCCTGGATAGAACTGCAGAAAGCCACCGGCACCGCAGAATTCGCCATAGAGTAGCAGACGACGGGAATAGTCGATACAAATTGAGGTTTCACAGCGTCTACCATGCAATAAAGGGGCATAACTGCCGTTATATCATTAAAAATGTGAAAGCGACAACGCGTAAACACCCCCCAACAGCGTGTTTTCAGTTGGAAGCACCCTTATTTGTCAACTATGAAAAAATCCGAAACTAAACACAACAACGCCACCGTGGCATTTGTGGCGAAATGGTGGAAAGTGATTGCCGCGGCATTCGTTTTGGGAGTGATAGCATCGACGGTGACGGCCTTTATGATCAAGCCAATGTTCAAATCGACGGCTGTGTTCTTCCCGACAAGCTCGAACCGCCTATCGAAGGCCATATTGGGCGACCGGTACACCTACGACTTTCTGGACTACGGAGACGAGGAGGACTGCGAATATGCGATGCAGATACTCTCGTCGCAGACAATGCGCGACACCGTATGCAGCCGTTTCAACCTCATGGTGCACTATGCCATAGAGCCGGACGACCCGCACAAACTATTCAAGTTTCAGAAAACTTACCACAGCAATGTTACCGTGCGACGCACCGAAAACCTTGCCGTGGAGGTTTCGGTGATGGACTCCGACCCACAGTGGGCGGCCGATATAGCCAATTTTATGGCCGACTACTACGACACCTTGAGCCGTGCGGTGCAGCGAGAGCGAACGCTGAACGCCAACCGTCTGATGGCCGGTGCCGCCGAAGCGAGATTGCACAGCTTCAGGCCTCGTTGAACCGCGACCCGCGCAACGCCTACAGCCTTATGCAGCGGATTAACGGGAAGAGCGAGAAACTGGCCGAGCTGGAATCATACAGTGCCGTGACACTCAACGACGTTGAGACACCGGTGAGCCACAAGTTCATGCTTGATCGCGCGTCGGCCTCGGACAAGAAGGCCTACCCCAAGCGGCTGGCCATCATACTGGCCGGAAGCCTTGGCGCGCTGCTGATATGCATAGCGGCACTCGTAATACTCGAATATGTCAAGAACGATGATTTGCGAATCAAGGAATAGTGTTCGGCGCAAATACGCCCGTGACAAAAGTTAGCAATCGGACCGCCAATCGCCAGTCATTATCAGTTTGAGAACACTCATAAACCGTAAGAGCAAGGCTATTGTTGCGATAGCCAGTGTGTTTGTTTTTCTTGTTGCCAACCATCTGCTGGCCGTGAACGACCAGTTGTGGTTTATGGCGATACCGGCTGCACTGATGGCAGTGCTACTATTCCTGAAGAACATGGACTACGCCATGATGGCGACTGCACTGCTCACGCCGCTGTCGGTCAATGTGGCGTTGCTTGGCGAGAGCGAGCTTTCGCTGCCGTCCGAGCCAATGATGATACTGTTCTCGGTGCTGTTTGTTGTGCGGACATTTATCGAACACGGCTACGACAGGCGGCTGCTACGGCATCCGGTCTCAATAGCCGTGATTGTAATGCTGCTTTGGATGACAGTTGCCTCGGCCACATCGCAGCTGCCATTAGTGTCGTTTAAATACACCGCCGCGAGACTATGGTTTGTTGTGCCCTTTTTCTTTGCCGGTGCCTATGCCTTTCGCGACGAGAGACGCATCAGGCAGTTTTTCTGGTCGTACGCCATAGGACTAATAATAGTAATACTCATCACCACCGCACGCACCATCGGCCACACGCACGACCTCGACACCCTGCACCACGCCATGCGCCCATTCTACAACGACCATACAGCCTACGGGTGTGTGATAGCGCTTTTTCTGCCGGCGGCGTTCTACTATATATTCAGCCGCGACAGCCGTGGCTGGACGCGCCTTTTCTGGGCATCGCTGTTCGGGCTTCTCGTGCTTGGACTTTATTTCTCGTTCTCGCGTGCCGCGTGGATTAGCGTGGTGGTGGCCGTGGGTGTCTTTTTCGCTGTCAGGATGGGCATGAAAATAAAGTGGATGATAGCATGCTTTGCTGTGGCGGTAGGCTTATTCTTTACCTATCAGGGCGACCTGCTCTACAAGATGGGGAAAAACAGCACCGACTCGTCGACCGAACTTTCGAATCAGGTGAAGTCCATGTCGAACATCTCGACCGATGCCAGCAACCTTGAGCGGCTCAACCGATGGGCGTCGGCCCTGCGAATGTGGGAGGAGCACCCCGTAACGGGGACCGGACCCGGCACCTACCAGTTTCTCTATGCCAGCTACCAGCGCAGCTACCAGCTGTCGGTCATAAGCACCAACTCGGGCAACCGCGGCAATGCCCACAGTGAGTATATCGGCCCTCTGACCGAACAGGGCGTGCCAGGAGTAGTGTTTGTGACAGCGGTATTTCTTCTAACCTTTGCCACTGGAGTGAAAGTCTACCGCACCGCGAAAACGAAGACGGTGGCCAACACCGCCCTTGCGTTCACGCTGAGCCTGCTTACCTACTATGTGCATGGAGCGTTCAACAACTTTCTCGACACCGACAAGCTGTCGGTTCCGTTTTGGGGATTCACGGCGGTAGTGGTGGCGCTTGACGTATTTGGCGAAAAAAAGAAAAACCTACATGCAACCAACACCCATTTGCACTCCACACAATGATTTTTCAAAAAACCATATTGAAGAAACACCTCGCTGCACTCGACACCCGTTCAGTCGAGCAGGCATGGGGGCAGTACAGATCCTATTTCCTGAACCCTGCCATACAGCAAAACATACGCCAGTCGAACGAGGAGCAGTTTCAGGAAGGTTTCTTGCGCGAGCTTTTTGTCCGTGTGCTGGGCTATACGCTCAACCCGTCGCCCGACTACAACCTTATCACCGAGCAGAAAAACGAGACCGACGCCAAGAAGGCCGACGGCGCCATACTGATGGATGGCAAGGTGGTGGGCATCATCGAACTGAAGGACCATAAGACCACCGACCTCGCCAAGGTGGAACCGCAGGCATTCAACTACAAGAGCCAGCACCCCGATGCACGTATGGTAGTCATCTCCAATTTCGAGAAGTTGCGCCTCTACATCGACAATGCCGTCGAGTATCGCGAATGGGATCTTTTCCATCTTTCGGAGCAGGAATTCAGCGAGCTCTACCTTTGCCTGGCCTGGTCGCAGGTGCAACGCGGCGTGGCCTGCACGATGAAGCAGGAGTCGGTGTCCACCGAAGACCAGATCACCAAAGCCCTCTACCGCGACTACTCGCAGTTCAAACGGACTCTCTTCGCCGACATCGTGGCCCACAACCCCGCACCCGACAACGCCGACAGCAAGGAGTGGCAACTGCTGCTCTTCAAGAAGACCCAAAAGCTGCTCGACCGGCTGCTGTTCATCTTCTTTGCCGAGGACAGCGGGTTGCTGCCGCCAAACTCGATGCTGAAAATCATCGACCAGTGGGAAAAGCTCCGCGAGCTGGATGAATACCAGCCACTCTACAACCGCATAAAGAAGTACTTCGGCTATATGAACACCGGCTACAAGGGCAAGCACTACGAGGTCTTTGCCTACAACGGTGGTCTCTTCAAGCCCGACGAAGTGCTTGACCGGCTCGTCATCAGCGACGAACTGCTGGTGGAGCACACACGCAGGCTTTCGACCTACGATTTCGGGAGCGAGGTGGATGTGAACATATTGGGCCACATCTTCGAGAACTCGCTGACCGAAATCGAGGAGGTGAGCCAGCAGATTAGCAGCGGCGCTACGCCACAACTCTCCAAGCGCAAGCAGGACGGCGTGTTCTACACCCCGCAGTATATCACCAAATATATAGTCGAGAACACCGTGGGCCGCCTCTGCACAGAGAAGAAGAAGCAACTGGGCATCGTGGAAGAGGAGTATTTCACCGACCGCAACCGACAGAAGCAAACCAAGATGCGGCTGCTGGAGCGGCTGCAGCAGTATCGCCAGTGGCTGCTCGGCATCACCATTCTCGACCCTGCTTGTGGCAGCGGTGCCTTCCTCAACGCCGCCCTGCAGTTTCTGATGGCCGAGCACGCCCTTATCGACGAAATGGAAGCCAAACTCACCGGTGCCAGCATCGTCTTCCAGGGCGTGGAAAACAGCATTCTGGAGAACAACCTCTATGGCGTGGACATCAACGAAGAGAGCGTCGAGATAGCCCAGCTCTCGCTCTGGCTGCGCACCGCCAAGCCCCACCGCAAGCTCAACACCCTCAGCGGCAACATCAAGTGCGGCAACTCGCTCATCAGCGACCCCGCCGTTGCCGGAGACAAAGCCTTCGACTGGCAGCGGGAGTTCCCGCAGGTGTTCGAGCGCGGCGGTTTCGATGTAGTGATAGGCAATCCGCCGTATGTGCAACTGCAGTCGATGGGCGAGATGAGCGATGTCTATGCCCGTTGCGGATTCGAGACCTACAACAAGAGTGCCGACCTCTATTGCCTGTTCTTTGAACATGGTTGCAATCTACTGAAGGAGAATGGACTGTTAGGATTCATTGCCTCCAACAAATGGCTTAAAATCAATTACGGTACGCAGCTGAGGAAATACCTTATTGACAAGACAAATCCGTTGCTCTTAGTCGACTTTCCCGGCGTTCCCATATTTGATGATGCCACCGTTGACCCTCAAATTCTTATTACTCAAAAGGCTCAATATTCGGGATATACCGAGGCATGCGCTATAAAAGAACGCACAGAGGATATATCATCAATCATAGAGTACAACAAAATAAACACACAATTCAGTGAGGAGGCTTGGGCAATAAGAGATATTAAAGCAACCGCCGTCTTAAAGAAAATAGACTCCTGCGGTCAAGCCCTAAAGGATTTGCCTATTTCTATAAATTATGGTATAAAGACAGGCTACAACGATGCCTTCTTTATAGACGAGGAAACCAAGAGCCGTCTCATCGCCGAAGACCCGAAGAGTGCAGAACTAATACGTCCGCTGCTGCGAGGTAGGGACCTGCAGGCGTGGACGACATCGAACGACGGACAATATCTCATCAGTACATTCCCAGCGTTACAAATAAATATAGATGACTATACTGCCATCAGAAATCATTTACTATCATTTGGAAAAGAAAAGCTGCAACAAAATGGCGTGAAAGGTGCACGCAAAAAAACATCAAACAAATGGTTTGAGACCCAAGATACTATCAATTATTATGAAGAGTTCTCCAAGCCCAAGATTATGTATCCCAACATGACAAAGTATCTACCATTCTGTTATGACGAAAGTGGAGCGACCTGTAACGATAAAGCCTTTATCATAACAGCAAATGACGATAACTTTATCTTAAAGTACCTATTGGCTATATTGAACTCTACACTTGCAAAATTCTGGATACGCTGTGTCTGTCCTGAATTGGGTGAAGACAGGAGGGAGGTCCGCAAAGTCTATTTCGAGAACTTCCGCATTCCCACCGTTTCCGATGCCGAACAGCAGTGTCTGGCAGCGATGACCAAGCAGCAGATACAGCAGGTAAGCCAGCTGCAAGAGAAGCGCAGCCGGTTTCTCCGCCGCCTCTCGGAGAACATCGAGGGCATTAAGGCCACCACTGCCCTCCAGACGTTCGACTGCCTAACCTTCGCCGACTTCGTCAAGGAACTGAAAAAGCAGAAAGTCAAACTCACCCTACCGCAGCAGGACGAGTGGGAGGATTACTTCAACGACTACGCCTCCGGATGCCGCACACTCACCGACCAAATCGCCGCCACCGACCACGAAATAGACCTATGCGTCTATCACCTTTATGGTCTCACTTACGACGAAGTGCTCACCGTTGAACCCACTGCGCCATTCTCGCGCGAAGAGTACGAGATGGTGCGTTAAACGACAAATGGTATTGTCAAGCCCTATTTTGCAGAGCGCCTCATTTTCGCGCTTGCGCGCATCAAGGCATCCCAGCAGCGCGCAGGCAAAATCGAGTGAAAAAAAAGCATTGAGCGGGCTCCGAAACCCACCACATACCTGACTCGCGGGCAACGAGACAAAGAGGCCTTTCGGATAGCCTTGGCGACCACGCCGGGTTTCGAGAGCCAGTTTGACATATAGCCCCACCGCATAAAATCGGCCAGTGCGGCAGCCTCGGACTCGTAAGCCGTGCCGCAGGAAGAGTCGCGCAGATGCCGTGCGGCAATAAGCCCCCAGTCGGTCTTGATAGGTCCAGGTTCTATGAGCACGACATCGATGCCGAAAGGTTTCAGCTCCATGCGCATAGCATCGCTTATGGCCTCGACCGAGTATTTGGTCACGTTATACCAGCCGCCAAAACCTACAGCCATACGACCTGCGACCGACGAAATGTTCACAATGCGTCCAGAGCGCTGCGAACGCATAGAGGGTATGACAAGCTGACAAAGGCGTGCGAGACCGAACAGGTTGACTTCGACCTGACGGCGAGCCTCGGCCATATCGACACACTCCACTGCACCGAAATAGCCATAGCCGGCATTGTTGACCAAGATGTCGATGCGACCCTCGTTTTGCAACAGCAGTTTCACCCCGTCGGACATCGAGCTGTCGTCGGTGACATCCATCTTCAACGGTGTGACACCAAACATGCGCAAAGGCTCCATCAGTTCGACACGACGTGCGGCTGCATATACACGATGGCCGCGCTCGGCAAGCATCCTTGCGGCCTCAAATCCTATGCCGCTGCTCGCACCGGTGACAAGAACGACTTTCTGTTTCATAACTGTTGGTTTAAGGATAAAGAATTGGTATTTACAGTTATTATGTCTCGATAAGAATGTCTATTAAAAAAAAGACGATGCAAAATTATTAAAATCCGCTTGCAGATTTTTACGGGTCATGAATTTTTTCATCCGTATTATCACAACACTGAACACAGGCGACAACGTAACCCGCATTCCCGACCACGCATTTTCTGGCTGCGGCGGGCTGACAACGGACGTCACCATCGGACAAGGCATCGAGTATGTCGGTGCAGGTGCTTTCGAAAACTGCATCGGATTGACCACGATGAACTTCAACGCGACAAACTGCACATATATGTACAACTGTTTTTCTGGTTGCGCGAACATCGCAACACTGAACATAGGCAACAATGTGACCCGCATTCCCGAGTATGCTTTCAGCGACTGCACCGGACTGACCACAGTCACCATCGGACCAGACGTCACCAACATTGGCCGCAATGCTTTCTCGGGCTGCACCGGACTGACAACGGTGAACTTCAATGCCATCCACTGCAACATCATGTCTTATGTATTTGACGGCTGTACAAATTTCGTTACCCTTAATTAATATAGGCGACAACGTAACGTCCATACCATACGGAGCATTTTCGGGCTGCAGCGGGCTGACCTCGGTGGTCATTCCCGACGGTGTTACACACATCAACAGCTACGCTTTTGACAGATGCAGCGGACTTGGATCCTTAACGATAGGTGGCAATGTGACATTTATCGGAATCTCGGCATTTAGCGGATGCAGCGGACTAACCGGCGTAGAGCTGCCCAGCACTGTTGAAACAATCGGAAACAGTGCATTCAGCGGTTGCAGCGGACTGACCACCATCACCATACCCGATAATGTAACACAGATAGGAACCTCGGCCTTTCAAGGCTGCACAAGTCTGGCCACGGTTAACTTCAATGCCACCGAATGCGCGTCAATGGGCAGCCATGAGAATCCCGTGTTCAACGGCTGCGCAAATATTGCCACATTGAACATCGGGGATAACGTAAGCCGCATTCCCGATTACGCATTTAAGGGATGCAGCGGGATGGTCGCATTGTCTATCCCTGACGGCGTGACCCAGATCGGGAGCTACGGGTTCGATGGTTGCAACGGTTTGACCACCTTATCACTTCCAGCCAGCGTGACAAGCATACGCGAAGGGGCATTTTACGAATGCCAGTCATTTTCCGAAACCCACTACGGCGGCACCGTGGATCAGTGGCTTGCAATCAACATCTCCGCCTACAACAACGCTAATCCAATCGCCCAGTCGCACAACCTTTATTTGAACGACACGCTTACAACCAGGCTGTATATACCCGATGGAGTTGAATCAATAACAAACAACTTCAGAAATGACACGGCACTGACACATATATACATCCCTTCGAGCGTCACGTATATATCGAACTATGCCTTCAACGGTTGCGCCCCTGAATGGTTCTATTTCAAACCGACAACACCACCGTCATTGTCAAATTGGCAGGCATTGGCCTACACCATCGACGGACAGGCATACGGCTCGTGGATGATGGTGCCGTGGCAGTCGGTCGATACCTATAAAACGACTTACAGCATTTTTTCCAATCTGATATGCCCCGACAGCAGTTACCTTACCGTGACGTTGAACGATCCCATGCTGGGTACAGCGACAATTGACGGTGAAAACAGACTGGAAAAAATCTATCAGCTTTTCGACACGGCAACCATCGTTGTCACCCCAGCCGAACACTATTTTGCCGAAGTGGAGGCACATGAGTGTACTATAATCGACACAATCGATGCCACAACATACAGGGTCAGCCTCAACTATGCCACCGCCTATCCGACTTTCGAGGTGAGATTCATTGGTGAAAGACACCTTGTCGGGGTAGGCGCCAATGGCGACTATGGCACCACAACCGGCACCGATGCCTACAAGTACGGCGACACCGTCACCGTTGAGGCATTTCCTGCCGAGGGCTACTACTTCGTGCGTTGGGCCGACGGCAGCACCGACAACCC
>CAJONE010000042.1 GCA_905235855.1 uncultured Bacteroidales bacterium | reverse complement strand
GTATGAATCCTACACCGAGCGGCGCGGACCGTCTGTCGCAGCTGACGAGACCGCCACGGCGGAATACAACCTGTACGACCGTGCCGACACTTTCTACGTCCGCGGCGACCGCGCGGGAAAACCGTCGCTGGTCAGCACAAAGAAAGACAGCCGAAGCCTGCGCCAACGTGCTGCAGCAGCGGCCCGGCGGCTGGAGCAAATCCAGACCAAACGGCAGCAACTGATCTATGGCGACTACGAGGGCGACTACAGCCCCGAAACGCTGAAATACCTTGCCGAAAGGCTCGCCGAACAGGAACAGGCAATCCTGGAACAATTTGTGGGACGAAAAACCAGCGAAACCGTACGATTCTATGTCGACCCGAAGACCGACCGCTCATCGATCGACAGCCAGACTGTCGCACTATTCGCCTTCTCACCCAAAATAGGGCTTCGCACAAGCAGCCATGCCGAAAAAGGGATGGACACCATATACTGCACCCTACAAAGCGAAAACACACTGCGCAACGCCGCACGCTTCGTAAAACAAAACACCAAGGGGCGCAGCAAGGACGACAATGCCGCCGGCCGCAAAACATTCAAGTACCGTCAGGCCGAGACCGTGCATGTTTCGGTTTACTCCGCGAAATTTCTGTTCGAGACCGATATCCGGATAGCGCAATTCGGTCCCATTGTGGATTTGCCAAAGCACAAATTTGAGGCCATTTTCGACAAAAACACAGGCGATTTGCTATACTACAAAAACTGAATGTTAACATTTTCAAGAAATCAATCCTTAAAATAAGAGATAACCGAAACAGACAAACGTTGGAATTTTCAGTCACCATATTCGGCTCGGGCGCGGCGGTTCCCACACGCGGACGCCACTGCAGTTCGCAGATGATAATCGCCGACGGCTATAAGATGCTTGTCGACTGCGGCGAGGGGACGCAAAACCAGATGTTCCTTTACTACAAGCGGCTCCGGCAGCTCAACACCATTTTCATATCGCACCTGCACGGCGACCACTGGTTCGGGCTGCCGGGACTGCTGTCGTCCATGCATCTTGGTGGGCGAACAGAACCGCTCGATGTCTATGGGCCGCAAGGTCTTAAAAAAGTGCTCGACTCAGTATTCTCCGTTTCAGGTTCTGCATTCCAATACGAGTTGCGCATACACGAAATCGCGGTCAACGAACCCGAAACCATTTTCGAAAACGACAAATGCAAAGTGACCGCCTTTCCGCTGCAACATTCAGTTCCAACCTACGGATTCATATTCGAAGAAGCTAAGCCAGAACTGAACCTGAAAAAAAACGCACGCGAAAAATACGGTCTCGGCGATGCAGACTGCCGCAACGTGAAAGCCGGGGCCGACTTCGTTATGCCGAACGGTACGGTGATACCTAACGCCGAGATGACCCTGCCGCGCCGCAAAGCCCGACGCTATGCTTACTGCTGCGACACTGGATATTTCGACGGATTGCTCGACATCGTTCGCCAAGTAGACATGCTCTGTCTTGAAAGCACGTTCGACAACAAGTATAGCGACCTCGCCGCCGAAAAAGGACATCTGACGGCTCTACAGGCTGCTCAGATTGCGAAACAGTCAGACGTGGGACAACTGTTGCTAACCCATTTTTCGGCACGCTACAAAGGAGGCAAAATAGAAGTATTGGTGCACGAGGCAAAGTCCGTTTTCGAAAACGTTGTTTTCGCCGAAGACGGCAAAAGATACGAGATAGCAACCAGAAACTCGAACTAACAAACTCCTGTTGCCTATTTCAGGCATACACTCCGTTAAAGAAAAAGGCGCATCACTGAAGGATGCGCCTTTCTGTTATTTAAAAAAAATTATTTGGCAATCTTTTTCTCATAGGCCGCGCTGTCGAGGAGACCGTTGATATCGGCGATGTTAGCTGGCTTGATTTTGATAATCCAACCAGCGCCATAAGGGTCATTGTTGATCGACGAAGCGTCGTCGACAACCGAATTGTTGAGCTCGACCACTTCACCTGTGACTGGCATAAGCAGGTCAGCCACAGTCTTCACAGCCTCGACACTGCCAAAAGCCGCGCCAGCCTCGACCGTCTCACCCTCGGTGGTAACATCGACAAAAACGATGTCGCCAAGCTCGTGCTGCGCATAATCGGTTATACCGACATAAGCAAATTCGCCTTCGATTCTTACCCATTCGTCATCCTGGGTGTACTTCAGATTCTGAGGAATATTCATCTTGTTTTTGTTTAAGGTTAATATTTCGTTTGCTAACAATGTGCAAAGTTACAACTTATTTTTAATTTTTTCGCAAAAACAAAAATTAAGAGTATATTTGCACATCCAAACAAGAAACGCTCGAGTTTCGTTTCGCGTTGGATTTTTTGACTATCACCATTTTATCTTTACATTTAAGACATTGGCAGATAATTTCCCGCTAAGGCAAATTTTTATTTTATGTACAGTATCAACGACCTTACCGCAAAGGCCCATATTGAGCTAATCGGTATAGCGAAAACCATGGGCATAGCGCGCGCGTCGCACTACAGCGCCCAAGAGCTCATCTACAAAATCCTTGACGAACAGGCTGCAAAGCCGTCGCCCGACGAACCGTCGGACAGCGGCGACGAAACTCCAAAACCACGCCCCAAACGCACACGTCTCAAGCCCACACTGCTTGCCGAATCGTCGAACCCCACAACTGGAAAAAAACGCGGACGCAAAAAGAAAAACACTGACGTGACAAATGCATCGGGCGACACAATCCAGCCAAACGTGGCTTCCGAAAGCGACGCACACGCACAAAAACAAGCCATGCCGACCGAGGTACACGCTGTGTCGCAAGTGGCACACCTCGACATAGCTGGCATGGAGGTGCCGCAAATCCCCGACATCAGCGAGATGCTTCGAACCCCCGAAGCCTTCCAACAGCCTGTTACGGAAAAAAACACAGAAAAAAATGAGCCGCCAGCGGCAAAAGAAGCGGCTGAACCAGCATTGGAAGTTGCGCCAACAAACAATCCTGAGCATACACCACAGCCGCCTGCAACCACAGACAACCGGAACGAGCAGTCGCCCAACGAGAAGTCAGACAAGACGATGCCCGCCATGGCCACCGACAAGGCAGAACCGACCGACAAACACGCGCAGCAAGAGCGCAACAAACTCTCCAAAAAAGAGCGCAAAAAACTTGCACGCGAGCAGGGCAATTCGCCCAAACCCCTTCACCGCAAGGAATACGAGTTTGAGTCAGAAGGGCTGGCAGAAATAGAGGGAGTACTCGACATAGCCAACGACGGCAACGGCTACCTGCGCTCGTCGGACTACAACTATCTCACCTCACCCGACGATGTATATGTAACCGTACAGCAGATCAGGTCATACGGATTAAAGACCGGCGACACAATAACGTGCCGTGTACGTCCGCCGCACGAAGGCGAGAAATGCTTCTACATGGTCAAGATACTCGAAGTGAACGGGCTTCCGGTTGAGCGCACCCGCGACCGCATTCCCTTCGAATCGCTCACACCGCTTTTCCCAAACGAAAAATTCAACCTCACCGGACACCCACACGAGACACATTCAACACGAATCATCGACATGTTCACGCCCATCGGTAAAGGGCAGCGAGGCTTGATAGTGTCACAACCCAAAACAGGAAAAACAACTCTGCTGAAAGAGATGGCCAACGCCATTTCATACAACCATCCGGAAGTATACCTTATCATACTGCTCATCGACGAGCGCCCCGAGGAAGTTACCGACATGCAGCGTAGCGTAAACGCCGAGGTCATAGCATCAACCTTCGACGAACCAGCCGACCGGCACGTAAAAATTGCGAACCTCGTGCTGGAGAAGGCCAAACGCTTGACCGAATGCGGACACGACGTGATGATAATGCTCGACTCCATAACGCGTCTTGCGCGAGCGTACAACACCGTGCAGCCCGCTTCGGGCAAAGTGCTTACCGGAGGTGTCGACGCCAATGCTTTACAGAAACCAAAACGCTTTTTCGGCGCTGCGCGCAAAATTGAGAACGGCGGTTCGCTGACCATTATAGCCACCGCTCTGACCGAAACCGGCTCTAAGATGGACGACATCATATTCGAAGAGTTCAAAGGCACCGGCAACATGGAGCTGCAGCTCGACCGCAAACTCTCGAACAAGCGCATTTTCCCGGCCATCGACCTTGTGTCGTCGAGCACCCGACGCGACGACCTGCTCATGCCACAGAACCTCCTCAACCGCATGCTTATCCTGCGCAACCAGCTAACCGACCTCAGCCCTGTCGAGGCAATGGAGTATCTGAAGAAAAACATGATGCGCACTCGCAACAACGAAGAATTCCTCATGACAATGGACAAATAGCCCATTGCCCTCACCACAACAATTCCAAAAGAGCAATATGAAACGAGGATTCGGAAGCGACAACCATTCCGGAGCAAGTCCCGAAATAATTGAGGCGATAGCGATGGCCAACACTGGCCATGCGCTTGCCTATGGCGACGACGAGTGGTGCGCCAAAGCCACCGCCCTTTTCAAAGACTGTTTTGGGCCGCAGGCAGAGCCCTATTTCGTTTTCAACGGCACCGGCGCCAACGTCATGAGCATCGACCTGATGTGCCGTTCTCACCATGCCGTAGTATGCGCCGAGACCGCACACATTTTTGTGGACGAATGCGGCTCGCCGCAACGCATAGTAGGATGCAAGCTGCTACCCGTGTCCACGCCCGACGGTAAACTCACACCCGATTTGACCAAATCCCAACTGCACGGTTTCGGTTTCGAACACCATGCCCAGCCCAAAGCGATAAGCATTTCGCAACCGACCGAACTCGGAACCCTCTACACCATAGACGAAATAAGCGCGCTTGCCGACCTTGCCCACAGTCACAACATGTACCTGCATATCGACGGTGCCAGGCTGTCCAATGCCGCCGTGGCACTCGACTGCACTTTCAAGCAGATGACCACCGACGCGGGCGTAGACATACTCTCGTTTGGCGGGACCAAGAACGGAATGCTGATGGGCGAAAGTTGCGTTGTATTGAATGCGGCACTCAACGCCGACGCTAAATACCGCCGCAAACAAATGACCCAACTGTGCAGCAAGATGCGCTTCATCGCCGCACAATTCGACGCCTATATCTCGGCAGGGGTATGGCAACGCAATGCGAGACATTCCAACAGTATGGCCCAGATGCTGAAAGCCGAACTCCTAAAAATCGAACAGTTCAAGCAGTCTTCGGACAATTACGCTATCCTCTACCCTGTTCAGGCCAACAGCGTCTTCGCCCGCCTGCCACACGAAGTTTGGACCTCACTGCAAAAAAAATACTTCTTCTACGACTGGGACGAAGCCAAAAACGAGGTACGCTGGATGTGCTCGTTCGACACAACTGAGGAGGATATCCTTGACTTTGTCTCTGCATTGAAACAAGAAATCGAAAGCAAGACGGTTTAAACGCCGCAAATGGCGAGATAGTCGAGACGACAGACAGGCCCGCATTCTTATCTGAATGCGGGCCTATCAGTCATATATGCAAAAGGCGGATTATGTTAGCCCAAAGATGCCTGCGACCTCTTTGACCTGCAGGAGCAGAAATCAGTGGTTGAACACCTCAACCGTGCCGGTACGCTGCAAATTGCCTGTGAAACCGTGAGCGTTGAAATAGTAGAAGTAGGTTCCGGCGGGAATCCTTTCAGCCTGCGGATCCCAACATTCCTCGTTGAGGCGCACATTGTCTTTCGAATAGACCAGCATACCCCAACGGTTGTATATACGCAGCGTATTGTTCGGGTAGGCAAGACCGTCGATCAAGCCATGAATGACAAACTTGTCGTTAATGCCGTCGCCGTTGGGTGTGATAACCGTGGGAAACTGAATGAAGTCCTGGATAAGCATAATAGTGGTTTCGACACTGTCGCGGCAGACGAGGAGGTCGCCATTCTGGTCGTAGTTTTCGGTACGTGCGACAAGTTTTGCCCTATAGCCGCCGGCAGTGAGAGGTTCCTGCCACGTGTAGCGCGGATCGAGCCTCGTGGAGCGGAACCAGTTCTCGCCCGAAGCGTCGGTTTGGAGATACCAATCGTAGATGTTTTCGCTCACCATCGGCTCGGTGCGGTTGACAAGCTGCACCTGTGGCGAGTTGAAAGTGGGATATTGAGGTTCCCAGGAGAACTGTGCATTGGGGGTGTAAAAGGCCCAAACGTACTGCGGCTTTACAACGCTGTCAACACAGCCAAAGTCGGTTGTGACTATCTGCGTCACATCGTAACGACCTGGCGAATAGTAGTGATAGGGATTACGCTCGTTGGAGGTGTAACCGTCGCCGAAAATCCAGTCGTAGCGATAGCCGAAACGCGACGTGTCGACAAACTGAATCTCGAAAGGTGCGCACCCTGCCGCGGGTATGACATTGGTTGTGAAGCCTGGTATAGGCATGGGGAAAAGGTGCACATTGAGAGTATCGTAGCGAGTGCAGGCGAGACCATAGAGACTGTTGACAACCTTGACAATATAGTTCGTGTCCCTACCGAGAAACGGTGTGGTTTGGATTGCAGGGGTAGTCTCGCCAAAAGGTTCCCACTGGTAAGAGAATTCGCCCAAGTCGTGATGTTTGTCGGTAGCGTCGAGCGTTATCACATCGGGGTCGCAAAGGGAGGTGTCCTGTCCGATATATGGTGTCGGAGTCCAAGAAGTCTTGATATGCGTAGCCGTGTCCCAAACACATCCAAACTCGTCGTAGACATGAGCCACTACAGGGAATATACCAGCCGTGTCGGGAGTGCTTATGTAAGCCGAATCGCTGTTTATCGTTTTGGCAACAATGCCACCGATGCTATAGTCGGGCGACCAGCGGATTGAGTCGACACCGACCACATATTCGCAATCGCTGAGCTGCGACACGTCGCAGATGTCCATCGACCAGGAAAAAATCCAGCCGTTGTCAACGCGCCACCTGTCACAAACCTTTATCGACCAGGAACCGTTGAGCGGGCAACCGATAAGTTGGGAGAAGTCGTCGGCAGGCATGTAGTAGTTGCTTTTCGTTTCGTGGCTGCTTGGCTGCTTTGTGTTGAACGTCGATGAGCCCACATAGGTGCCGGCGCCGGAATAGGGTGCGGGGATTGAGCCAAAGTCGTATGTTACATTAATAGTGTAGCCCGAACTGGCAATAAAGTGACCCGCCGTGGTGTTGGTGGTGTTGGCCGGCATGCCAGAAACGAGCGTGTATTCGCCATTGCGGCTGAAACAGTAATCCAGGCCAACACCATACATATTGTAGATAGAATCACAATAACTGCCGCCATTACCATCGTAAGGAGTGTCATTGGCTCCACCAAACGGATAACCGGTATAAGTACCGCCGCCGCCGGAGGCATCGGAGGGGTAACCGGTGTGAGCTTCTTTCCACTTCAGTACGGTTTCGGCTCCGGTAGGACAAACCAGAAACAAATCATAGTCGCCCATAAAAGAGTGTTCGTAATTTATGCAGACCGAACAAACGTCTTCACCACTGGTGATAGTCCGTCCTGGGGGGAACTCGGTGAACTCAATTGGGGCAGTGTAGCATTCGCCCAATGCCGGGCAATTCGGCCCGTCGGGGATGAACGTACGTGCGTCATGACTTTTGGAGACAGTGCCGCTGGGGGTAGGGTTGATTATCAAGGTAGAAGAAATGCTGTCCTCGCTGACAGAGGTTGTTAGGAGAATGCACGTGTCGTTGCAGAAGACGGCCAAGTCCTCGGCAATCGTCTCGATAGGGTTGGCAGCTATGCGTACTCTCACAAGGTCGAGCATATCAGAGCCGCATCCCTGCATATCGGTTATCCTGAGGCTCACCTCATAACAGGCAACAGAGGGGAAGTCATCATAATAAAAGGATGTCTGGTTCAAGCCTATGATGTTATCGCCCGTATTGATTTGCCAAGTGAAGAGCGACGTCTCGTCAGACGGGTTGTAGTATCCAGTATAGTGCGAATATTCGCCATGCCCTTTGAACAGAATACCGTTACCGTCGCATATATTGGCGCTGTAATAGTAATCTTCGGTGGCGGGATCGGTGACCTTAACCAAATATGCCGAGTCGACAATCTGGCCGTTTTTCGTACGGTAGAACTTGTCTTCAATCACGGGCTTGACATCCTCGCATGGAGTCTCACAAGTCATAAGAATCGTGAAACCAGCCCCGACGTGGCCGTCGGAATTGGTTTTGAACCTTACGGTAAGACAGTTGGATGAATTATTTGCCGAAACAAAATAACGTCTGCGATACAGATTGCTGAACAGGTTGTTACCTTTCGCAATCAACGGCGAATTGATATCAGGACCGTCGTAAATAAAAAGCGTGTCAGACGGGTCGACATCGAAACCCTGAATATTGAAACAGAGACGATTGGAGCCATTGCATGGGCTGTAAACCGTTAACCAGCGATCGATGCCTTCTGTATAGGTCGTGGTACTGCCTGACTGGATTTCCTCGTTTACGAGTAAAAAGCCCAGAGAGGGGAGCGTCACCGTTGAGTCGTGCAACTCCTCGGTCAGCGCAGTTGGAAGAAGCTGATCCTGTGCAAAGAGCCCCAGACCAATACACAATGACAACAAAAAAAGTGACAGTCTCTTCATAGCCGATATATTAATTGTGACTTTCTTAAATGATGTATTCGACAAATTTCAACGAATTGATTAGACAACAGTGGATATTATTTACGGTGGTCAAGAGCGAGTGCCAAACTCTATTCGCGCTCTTTGACATGAACATCGGCACGGCGGTAGGTTTCCTCCATAGAATAGAGACCCAAGTACTTGTAGGTGGATGCCGGGGTGTGGAAATAGATGGTTTTGCCGTAGTTTTCGTATTGAAATTCAGCAAAATTATAGGCATAGTAACTCAGCTTGCCGAGGTCGACAACAAAGCCCTCTCCTATTTTCTGCCCCGTGCGCTTGTAGACAACGTCGCGAATGTCGCGCACGACCGAGCCCTCGGGGACATCGTTGGTGACGAAAAAAGAGTTTTTCGAGTAGGTGCAGTACCAACGAATTTTATCCTTTGGCATCAGCTCGAGTTTGGCGCGGTCGTAACCTACATGAGGAAGGACAATCTCGTCGCAGTCCTGTGCCATAAGGTTTTGGAGAGCGCAAAGACAGGGAATGGCCAGACAAAGAAGTATTTTTTTCATATCCATTTCAATTAATTAGTACTACAACAGACGCATTTTCTTGCATTTAAGCTTTTTTTGCGCTGCGCAGGCGGTTGACAAGAGCCATCAGCAGGCCAAGGCAGAGGAAACCGCCCGGAGGGAGTATGAACAGAAGCATACCATCGGCATCGGCACCAATGAACTTGAAACCGAAGGCAGAGCCAGAGCCCAAAATTTCACGCACCATACCCACAAGGGTGAGTGCCCAAGTGAACCCGAGACCCATAAAGAGGCCGTCGAGAAACGAGTGCCACACGCCGTTTTTCGAAGCGAAAGCCTCGGCCCGGCCAAGAACAATGCAGTTTACGACAATCAGCGGGATAAAGAGGCCGAGTGTCTCGTAGAGAGCCGGCAGGAAACCCTGCATCACAAGCTGCACAACGGTGACGAAAGTGGCAATGACGACTATGAAAGCCGGAATGCGCACCTTGTCGGGGATAACGCTTTTGAGCAGCGATATGACAATATTAGACATCATGAGCACAAAAGTGGTGGCCAACCCCATGCTCATGCCATTGATGGCCGACGTGGTGGTGGCAAGAGTGGGGCACATGCCAAGCACAAGCACCCAGATTGGATTTTCCTTAATCAGGCCGTTCTTAATTATTTCTTTTGCTTTCATTGATATGCGAGTTTATGTTTTTTTAGAAATCGACAGAAACCTATAAGGAACTGTATGAATTATTTTTCAATCTGCGTGAAAGTCTGATAGGCAGCGTCGAGGGCTTCGCAAAAAGCGCGCGACGTGATGGTCGAGCCACTTATGGCGTCGACTTCACCTCCGTCCTTTTTCACCTTCAGATTGTTGGTTTCGGGATTCTTGCCGACAACACAGCCTTTTGAATCCTTTTGGAACCACTTGTCAGCTTTTGCGCCAAGACCGGGGGTTTCGGCGGTTTCCAGAACGCTGTAGCCAGTAACATCGCCCGATTCGGCATCGAATCCATACATAACGCCAAGATGACCTCCAAAACCGTTTTCACTGGCCGACTCAACAGCCACCGACGACAAAACGCCGTCTTTGTAGGCCAGATGGCATTTCATACCGTTGACCTCCTGATCTTTCGGTTCGTCAAACTGTGGGAGCACGGCTTTTATGGCGTTCTCAGTTTTCGCCTTTTTGGCATTCTCGATAGGTTCTTTCGTTACGGAACTGACCAGCGCCAACACACCGGCAGCAACCACGGCGATGATGGTCAGCGATAGGAACATATTCAGCAGGGTGGATTTTGCTTTCTTTGCCATGATAGTTTGTGAATTGTGATTAGTAAATAGTGAAAAGACAAATGTCATTTAGCGAAACGTCTGGGTTTGCACCAACGGTTGATGAGCGGTGTCACAGCATTCATAAGCAGAATGGCGAAGCTCACGCCTTCGGGGTAGGCGCCCCAGTTGCGGATGATGATGGTGAGGAGGCCGCAACCACAACCAAAAATCAGCTGTCCGCCCTTCGACATAGGCGATGTAACCATGTCGGTGGCCATAAAACAGGCACCAAGCATTATGCCGCCAGTGCAGATTGTCATCAGCGGATCCATGTATTGCTTGGGGTCGACCAGCCACAAAATGCCGCTAAACACGAGGGCAGTGCAAATGAAAGATACGGGAATATGCCAAGTTATAATTTTGCGGCACAGCAGATAAATGGCACCTATAAGTATCGCTATGGCCGAGATTTCGCCCATCGAGCCACCGATATGGCCGAGAAAAGCGTCAAGCAGCGTGGCGTCGCCAAGCTCGCCCTCCTTGAAAAGAGCCAGAGGCGTGGCACCGCTGTCGGCGTCGGTGAGCAGTTTGGTCGGGAAAATGCCGCCCACCTTGGGCCAGGTGGTCATCTGAACCGGAAAGGAGATGAGAAGGAAAACACGTCCCACAAGAGCAGGATTGAATGGGTTTTTGCCCAGCCCCCCAAAGGCCATCTTGCCGATGCCGATAGCCACCAGAGCACCGATTACGACAATCCAAAGCATCGAGGCTGTGGCCGGCACGTTGAAAGCGAGCAAAAGGCCAGTGACCACAGCCGAACCGTCGCATACGGTGCTGGGCACCTTGAGGATGAATTTCTCGATGAGCCACTGAAACAGTACGCAACTGGCAACCGAAATTAGGCTGACCAGAAGAGCATTGACTCCGAAGAAAGCCGTGGCGACCAACAGGGCGGGTACAAGTGCGAGGTTGACCTGCCACATAATCTTTCTGGTCGATTCGTCGCTGTGGACGTGGGGCGAGCCTGAGATATTGAGAAGTTTCATAGTTCAAAAAGATAATTGAAGGTTGAAAATTGAAATCGTTTGATATGACTGGATTACTTGATTGCAGGATGCACAGTCACCGCGCTTACTTCCTATTGGCCGCGAGGATAGCGCGGTATTTGTTTTTGCCGAGGCGAATTTCGTCGAGCAACGGTTTGTTGGCCGGGCAGGAGTAGAAACAGCAGCCGCACTCGATGCAGTCAAGAATATTTTGCCGTCCGGCATCCTCGAAACGTCCGTTACGTACCAGACCGGAGAAGAGATATGGCTCCAGCCCCATCGGGCAGGCGTTCATACACTTGCCGCAGCGGATGCAGTTGGTTTCCTTTGCACGCACCGCCTCGCATTGGTCGAGAACCAGCACACTCGATGCGCCCTTGACTGTGGGACCGTCGAGGTTGCACATAGCCTTACCCATCATGGGGCCGCCGCTGATTACCTTGCCGGTGGTTTCGGGTAGCTGGCCGATGGCGTGCTTGATAATGTCGTTGTACGAGATGCCGATGCGAACCTGGTAGTTGTGTTGTGAAGGGAGACTTTTTCCGGTGACGGTGAGAATGTTCTCGATAAGAGGTTTGTTTTTCTGAATGGCCTCATACACAGCAAACGTAGTGCCGACGTTGCTCACCACGCAACCGACGTCGATGGGCAATTTCCCACTCGGCACACGGCGGCCAGTGATGGCATTGATAAGTTGTTTTTCGGCTCCCTGAGGGTACTTCAGCTTCAGCGGCTCAACAATGATGCCCTCGAACTTGGCAGCCATTTCGCGCATCACGCGGATGGGTTCGGGCTTGTTGTTCTCGATGCCGATGTAGGCGTTCGGGACACCCAAGGCCTTGCGCAGGATGCTGATGCCAATGCAAACTTCCTCGGCGTGCTCCAACATCACACGGTGGTCGGAAGTGAGGTAGGGTTCGCACTCGGCTGCGTTAATGATGAGGTATTCGGCTTTCTTGCCGTCGGGCACACTGTATTTAATGTGTGCCGGAAACGTGGCACCGCCGAGACCGACAATACCCATTTCCTTCAGCTTGTCGACAATCTGTTTGGGTTCAAGGCTGCACTCGCGCTTGATGTCGGGCGTGCGGTCGATTGTTTCAAGCCACTCATCGCCTTCCACATCAATGTATATGGCTGGCTTTGCAAGTCCGAAGGGGTCTTTGCAAACATCGATTTTGCTGACCGTGCCGGAGACGGGAGAGTGGACGTTGGCACACATAAAGGCTTGTGCCTCGCCTATCAGTTGGCCCACTTTCACCTTGTCGCCTTTGGCCACAACGGGGGTGGCTGGAGCCCCGAGGTGCTGATTCATGAGAACCACGACTTTGGCCGGAACAGGGAATTGCTCAATGACGGCCTGGGTTGAGATTTTATTGTCGTGCGGGTGTACACCACCCATCGCAAATGTCTTCATTCGTAATGAAAGTTGAAAGTTGGAAAATGAAATCTTGCTTATTGAATCACTCGTTAGCCTTCTTGGTTGCCACTGGTTCGGGCTGGGGGATACTTGCGTCCACTTTAGGGCTGTCGGCTTTCGGAGCCTCGACAGCGGGAACCTCGGCGGGCTTGGGTTTTACGGGTGTGAAATTGACCGCCACCATAGCACCGGTGGGACATTCGTTCACACATTTGCCGCATGCAATACACAGGCGGTAGTCGACGTAGGCGAGATTGTTCTCGATGCGGATAGCCTCCTTTGGGCAGACCTTTGCGCACTTGGAGCAACCGATGCAGGCGTTGTCGCAGGTTTTGCGGGCCACGGCACCTTTCTCCTTGTTGACGCAGTTGACGAACACGCGGCGATTCTTGCGTCCCTTGTTGCGGATTTCGATAATGCCTCGCGGACAGGCCTTGACGCAGGCGCCGCAAGCGGTGCATTTGTCCTCGTCAACCATGGGGGCACCGGTAACGGGATCCATCACCAATGCGTCGAACTGGCAGGCGGCGGCACAGTTGCCAAGACCGAGGCAACCAAACTGGCAGCCGTTTTCGCCGGTGAAGAGGCTATTGGCAAAGGAGCAG
>CAJONE010000041.1 GCA_905235855.1 uncultured Bacteroidales bacterium | reverse complement strand
TTCCCATTCCGAACAGAGAAGTTAAGCCCCGCATCGCCGATGATACTGCACTTGTTTGTGGGAAAGTAGGTCGCCGCCCTTAAGGAGGGCTTCACCCATACGGTGAAGCCCTCCTTCTTTTTGCCATGTCTCTACAGAATCACATATAGAGCTCTAAAGATGTTTTTTGATTTTGCTTTTCGGCTCAAAGTGCGGCACAGATTGAATGACTGTCGTTGTTATCCACACGCCGACAGCACGGCGGGTGAATAAAAGCCAGTCAACGTACAATCACGAAAAAAAAGGATGCCAGCCTGTCGTTCATCAGATGCGGGCATCCTTTTTCGGCTTATTGTTTTCGGCTATTTTGCCGACGGCATGAAGGGTTGGGATTCGGAATACACCACGTCGCCGTCGCGCTCAATTTGCAGGTATCCGCGTATGATGTATATCGGACCCTGCGGCATCGCCACGTCGAAGCTTATGCTGTATGTGCCGTCGTTGTTGCGTCTCAGATAGTTCACAGAGTTGTCAAACTCGTTCGGGCCGTTCACGTGGTCCATCACGTTGAACACCTCGTCGTCGATGGTCGGCTCGCTCTCGTCGTCGGGATCGGCATATTTGTAGCACAGACCTACCGAATACGGCATACTGGCCTCGCCGAAATTGGCCGTCGCAAAAACAGTCAGCACCTCTGCGTCGTAGTCATATTGTGTGTCGTCTATTGCCACCGACACTTCGCCGCTCTGTCCTGGCATGTCGGCGGGATCCATATAGAAGCGTTCGCTGTAGTAGAAGTATCCCCCACCACCTGCGTCCACCAGATACAGGTAGGCTCTCGCCTCCTTGCGGTTGTCTGCTTTCATGTGCGACACCACGGTTAGCTCTGTGCTGTCCGAGTTGGCGCTTACCACGCGGTGGTAGCACCCCGTTTGGTCGTTCGAGCCGTTGAAATACTGCGGCAGGTTGTTCTCTGCTCCAACAGGGAAGTAGCCTATGCCGTAGCTATACGAGTTCTGCATATCCTCGTCAAAGTATTCGCCCAGCGTCAGCCCTGCTGTCTTGATTTTCGCTGTCCAGGTCACAGTGGCGTAGGTGTAGTTGTTCTCAACGGTCCATTCGGCCTGGCCGATGGTGAATTCCACATCGGTCTGTGTCCTGGTGCCGGTGCTGTCGGTCGGGTCCGGCGTCACGGTGTCCTCGGTTGGGTCGCATGCCGCGAAGCTGAACACCATAGCTATCGCTGCAAAAAATCTCATTGTCTGTTTCATGTTTCTGTGCTTTAAAAAAATGTAATTAAACAATTTGCATTTGTCAATTCTCTATTCTCTAACTACAATTCATAGTTGGTCAGTTCAGCGGAATCAGTGTGCCTACCACCACGTTGTTGTTGGCCTCGGTCTGACTTTCCACACGCGAAACGCCGCGCTCTGTTCCCGTCACGGGTGTCACGATGGTGACAGTCGAGCCGTTGGCCTGTATGACGCTCTCCACAAAAGCCCTGATGCCGCCGTCGTAGTCGCAACCTTTATGGAAGTTGTATGCCGGCACCTGCGAGCGGTTGCAGGTGACCTCTTCTGTCTGCATGGTGGCGAGGTTGTAGATGGTGAAACTTTGCAGGCCCTCGCCCAGATGGGGTCTGTAGCAGAAACCTTCGGCGTCGAACTCGCCATACGTTGGCCAGTCAGCCGGAAGGCTGCTCTCGGTGATTTGGTATGTGTTTGAGTTGAAGGTGTAGCACGTTGAGCCATCGGTCCACGAATAGTTCTCCTCGTCGCTAATGTACACTGTCTGGTAGCCGTTATTGCCAAAATAGCCGTCGGCCACTTTGGTTGCTGTGGCTGGATTGCCATCGGTGTTGACGAGGTAAATACCGGCGGATGTAGAAACGAAGAACTTGCCGCCGATATAGCGCATAGTGGGGTAACTTGATTCTCCGGTGGGAATGCCCTGTATGCGAGGCAGCGTGCCGTCCGGTGCCATGATGGATGCCACATCGGGTTGGTTCGAGCCATAGCTGATGCAGGTGCCGAGATGCCCTTGGTTGTCGGAGATGGCGTAGGCTATGTTTATCGGCTGGTCGGCTGATCACACTCATGACACTCAGCGACGAGCCGTTGTCGTGCAGGCGCGAGAGGCCGCCATAGTATGTCCCTCCTGCAAGGAATATGTCGCCGTCATGCTGGCAGATGAGCCCCAGCTTGCGCAGGCGGTCACCAGTGAGGTCGCCGTTGAGGGGCATGTTGCCTATGCCCACAACGCCCGCATTGCCGTAGCCGGGCACGTTGACTATGCAGAGCGGGAATGCGTTGATGCCGTTGAGGTCGAATATCTTTCCGTCGCTCTTGCGGATGAGGAAGTTCTCGGTATATTCCTCGCTGTGTCGCACCATGCCGCGTATGCGGCTCTGCATGCTCTCGCTGAAGCCGCTGTAGTCGTCGCAGTAGTAGCGGCAGCCCACTAACCAGATGTACTTTTCGCCCACCGGCACGGCCTGGCAGACCGTGATTCCTATGTTACGCTGGATTTCGGTCACCAGACCTTCGTCGTCGCACTGGTATTGGTAGGCCACGAGTTGCATGTTGCCGTTCTCGTCAATGCTGTAGAGCATCTGCTGCGTGCTAATGCCCTTGGCGTTACTGCTCCCGTTCGAGCCGACGGCGAGGTATTTCACCCCGTTGATGTTGATTCTGTCCAGCTTGAAGGCACTGTCGCCCTTGTCTTTCTTGCATCCCGCCGTGCAAAACACAAGCAGCAGGACACATAGAGCTCTGAAAATGGTTTTCATAAAATTATATGTTTGATGTAAACAATTAAACGACGACAATACGCAAAAACAGCTGTCGTTGTTGTCGTTTAGTTCATGTAAATGGGGGGGGCACAATGAGTTACGTCGGTTTGTGTTCATGCGTTTGTTTTTGTATCTTGTGCAAATGTACTCAATTTCCTGTTACATACAAAATAAAGTCTTCTTTTTTTGTGCGGCGCATTCGGCTTGGATTCTCTTTTGCCGTCGTGCTTCGCTTCGAAAAACCATTCGGACTGCGACGTGGATTAGCACTGGCAGTGTGTTTGGTTGCAGCTCTTATTTTTTTATTGTGCCGTTGCTGAGGTTGCGTGCCTTCCCGTGGTCAAGCATCTGCTGCGGCATAACGCTTTCGATTACCGATCTGGCCCGGATGTTTTCTTTCTGTTTTGTCCTTGTTGGGCTTATTGTTGTTGTTCAGGCTTTTTCTATGCGATGCCTGTGTTTTTTTCTGTTTTTGCCTTTTCAAGGCATTTTTTAGACGCTTCCTGCAACATAAGCGCTAATTTTGCGTTATCTTGTCATGCAACTGCGATCTACTGGGTAAGTGCCGCAGTGATTCCCCACCAACCATGAAATCGGAAGAGGTAAACTACAAGAAAAATTTTTGCGAACGGTGGTTCGACCGCGGCTCGTGGGAACTCGACGTTCTCAATCAAGTCGATGTGCTGCTGCACGACCGTGCAGGAAACAAACTGCTCTATATCGAGACCAAGCACCGCATCGTCAACGAGACGCAACGACGCGCGGCATTGGCACAGACCATCCTCACCAACCGCAAACAGGACGAACCGCTCACCCGTGTCGCCCTCGTATATCAGAACTCGCAGGGGATTGACACTCTCGAACTGCTCGACTGTTCCGACAGCGACGTGCTCTACAACAACGACTTCAATTGGTCGGCCGAGCGTCCGAGTTCGCCCACACGCGATGCTATCGACCGCATCTGCGACCGCCTGCGCGGACGCATCACCATCTACAACGACACCGAAATAGCCGAGTTCTACAGGCTGCTGAAACACAACCAGGACACCGTTATCGCCATCTCCGACCGCAACTGCGCCGTGGTCTATAACCAGTGGAAAAATGCCGTCCGCTTCCGCGAATCCGTAGCCGACGAGCAGGATCTCATCAACCTGTTCCTTGTCGATATGCTCAACGGCACCCGCTACAAACGCTCTTTCATTGCCGATATCGAGGACAACACCCTTTTCGGCAAGGTGAAAATCGGAGAGTGCGAGCGGGACACCGACCAGGACCTCATACGCGAAGGCACCAACCTCAGCCACTACAAAATCATGTACGACGGCACTGCGGTCGACGGCATCAAGTATTCCGGACACCTCGCCTCCGCCTACTACACCATTGCCGACCCGGACGGTTATGCACGCTTCTGGCACAAATATCGCCGCCCGCCCGAAAAACATGAGTTCCTCAAGATCATCGAACATTCCGCCCGCCTTTACAGCGACAAATACCGCCGCGACACCGGCGGCGAGTACTCCCCCTCCTGCTTTGTCGAGAAACAGGTCGAAATACTAAAAACTCACTACAACCTCGACGACTTCATCATTCTCGACCCCTGCGCCGGTGTCGGGAACCTCGAAAACCAGTTCGGCAAGGACTTCAAGCCCTATTGCTACCTCTCCACCCTCGAACAGATGGATGTGGACATCTGCCGCATCAAGGGTTTCGAAAACACCGTTCAGTTCGACTACCTGAAAGACCCGCACAGCCAACCCCGTTTCAAATACAAGGGCACCATTCTCCCTATCGACGAAATCTGCCGTCGCGAAGGCCGCAAGCTCATGGTCGTGATGAACCCGCCCTACCAGCGACGCAGAAACTTCCGCTACGACCTCTGCATCGAGTTTTTCCGCAAGTGCATCGGTCTGCATCCCGACGTGATTGTCTATTATTGTAAGACCGAGTTCTTCCTGCGCGACACCGTGAACGTATTCGCCCGGTCGGACTACAATATTGTGTCGCACATCTTCAGCAACGCCAAGGACACGTTCAAACTTTCCGAATGGTCTGTCTCGCAGGTTGTATTCGATCGCGACAAGGGTGATCCCATTGAGCCGATGCATATATCCGCCGACCGCTACGACTACGACGAAAGGGATGACAAACTATTGTTTGTTAGAGCTTACAGGTATGACAACTCGCGTCCCGACCTGACAAAGGAAATTGACGGATTGATTAAAAAGAACTCGACAGGACTCGTTTTGGGGCAGTATTGCTACCTGAACAGTTGTCTGAAGATATCTAACGGTGGCAAGGAAAAATCCAATAAGATTACTACTGGCAACATCGAATGGTGCTTGCTTTCAAAGGGACTGTGTTTCAATACTCACCACAAATATTTCGAGTGGAATTACCTCACCTATCGTGGGCGTGTCGACGATATACCTGCCGAGTTGTACAACGACGCTATAATGTTTTCGCAGTTTTACAAAGGCATACTGTTCTCCAACCGCGGCCAGCGCAACTATATCATGCCGTTCACTGCCGAGGAGCTGGGCTGCGACCGTAACGACCTCAACGTACTTTTCCCCTCCGACGGCGGCGACCTATTCTCAAATGCCGACGACCAAAAACCTTTCGACTTCCGCGAATGGTTCCACCGCCACGACTTCTCCGCCGATGCCCTGGACCTCTATCGCGCCGCCCTCAATCTCTTCCGATGGTACCACAGCCAACCGCAGTTCGCAGCCGACCGCGATTGGAACGACTCGTTCTACGACATCACCAACGCCATCATGGGTAAGGACACCTCGCAGTTTGCCGAACTCGACCGCTCCGACGACCGCCGCATCACCCGCGTCAAGACCACAAAGGGCACCCGCGGCTTCGGACGCAACACCGTGAAATACGCCGTCCCCTCGGACGACCTGCCTCTGTTTACCGAGTTTTTCGACTCCCGCGACACCCTGGCGCAAAAAATCAACCGTCAGCTTGTCGATTCTGGCCTCCTGCTATGGCAGCGCGAAAACATATTTTGACGTGCCCGCCCACTGCACGGCGATTCAAAAACCAGCCTGACAATCGCAACGAAAACACCGGTCTGTCGCGTATCCGACAAACCGGCATTTTTTTTCGGGACAACCTCTATATTTTGTTATTTAGATGAACATATATGTGGCACAAATATGCAACAGTTCCGACAGTCAACAACTCACCCTCTTAGACAAGAGGGGGCAGGGGGCGTTGATGTGATTTTTGGAGGTTGCCTTGATATAAGCACGAGGGGTAGGGTAGGGCGTTTTTTTTGAACCCGCCTCGAAACTGTGGTCGCGACATCGGAAAACTCTACATCTACGGCAAGCCTTTATCGCCTGATGGCTCCGTCGTCGAATTTGCCCGTTTTGTTGCCGGACAGCATCTGCTGCGGCATAACGCTTTCGATTACCGTTCTGGCCTGGATGCCGTCGTTTGGTGCGGACTCGTGTTTAATGACGAAACCGTAGAACACATACACCGCTATGCCCACAAGCAGAAGCCCTACCGCGCGGTTTATGCCGTTCATCACTCTTGCCGAGAACAGTCTGGTCATTTGCCCCGAAAGCCAGCATTTGAGAATGTCGCACACAAGTTGGGCCGAAATCACGCTCGCAAAGAAAACATATATGGACATCTTTGGCTTTCCGTCGAACATGGGCGTGACTATCACGACTATGCTCAACCAGAAAACCCATGTCATAGGGTTCAGAATGTCGAGCGCGAACCCGCGCACAAACATTTGGCCACCCCTTGATGTATCGTTGCTTACAAATTTGCCCCGAGACTCTCCTTGCTCGTTTGGTTTTGCCCTTCGGGTCATGGTGAACACGCCTATTGCTGTGATTGCAAGACTGCCCAACGTCAGCACAACCGGTTTTTTTATCACGTCGGTCACCGCTTCGATGCCCAATACGTTGGCAAAGAGGCTAACCGTGATTGACGTGATGACTATATCGCTCGCTATGATGCCCATAATCAACGGTATGGTTCGCCTGAATCCGTTCAAGGCACTGGTCTGCACCATTGCCCAAAACGATGCGCCATATCCCAGCGTAAATGCCAGCGCCACACCAAGTAGTAATCCGTGTACTATTGCCAATGTGTCTCTTTTGTGAAACCTTAAATAAAGAAAACTCGCTTTCCGAAAAATTATTTTGCCAAGCATACGTTTTTTTTTGAAAAAGTATTGCCATGGATACGAAATACGACGATGGAGTTTGGGAGGCGATGGGAATATCGCGTGCGGTATACGACGAGATTACCCTTATCCTTGGACGTTTGCCCGACACCGACGACATCGGCACACTGCTGGCCATGTGGGACTCTAACGGACGGCAGCAGAGCCTGCTTGGTTGGCTCAAGGGTATGCGCCACGCCGCTCACCCCGACTCATACGTCTACGGCGGTTCCGACTCTTCGCACAAGGATATCCAGGAGCCGCGCGTGGCCGACTGCGTGGCTATCGCGCGCAGCCTTTCGGCACCTTCCGATGACCGCGCCCTGCGGCATACCGTGGCCGACTCTGGACGCTGTTGTCTGCACGAACTCCTCTACATGGTGGGCGACGTTTCGTCTCTCTTTCTCGATTCGGAATATGCGCGCCGCTGTCTGCATCTGGCCTACGACCCTGTGTCGATGGAAAACCGCGACGAGGAGCGCGCTTATATCGGGCTTATTTTGGCTTCTATGCAGTCCGCGGGTCTTGTCACGGCCATTTCGGAGGTTTCGCAAGGGGGGCTGTTCGCTGCACTTGTCGCTATGGGCGGCGGCTCGCTGGGATTCGACATTCTGACACCGCGCGAGGTGCGCCTCGATGCTTTCCTCTTCGGCGAGGAGCAGGGACGCTCGGTGGTCTCGCTACCCGATAAATGCGATGACGAATTCCTTCTTAAACTGGGCGAGGCCAGGCTCAACTGCTGCTTTTTGGGACACGTCACAAAGGGACGCATTTTGGTCGACGGCACCGATTTCGGCCCCGCTCTCGATTTTTTTACAACCCCTTGACCGGCGGTCAGTTCTTCGCGTCGGCGGCCGGCCCGCTCTTCCTTAAAAACGTGACGCTGAACAGGCTCGCAGCTGCTATGACGAACAGCACCGTCCACCACCAGCCAAACGAGGGAATATCGTCGGGGGCGAACCCGATTATTCCGCGATTAAAGAGAAAATACATCACTACTATTGTGGCGTTGTTCAGGAAATGTACGCATACGTTCACCACCATCGACCGCCCGTAATGAAACAGGTAGCCCAGCACCAGGCCCATCACCACACGTGGCACAAAGGCGTAGACCTCACCGTGGGCAAGGCTGAATACTATTGCCGTCACCAATATCGCAACATGCGTGTTTTTGAACCATTTCCGGAGTGTCTGCTGCACCACACCGCGAAAAAACAACTCTTCGCATACCGCCGGCACTATGGCGATGATTATTATATTCAGTATCAGCCCTGTGACACTTGTGTCGGCCATAAACGACTCTATGAGCCGCTGGCTGCGATCGCTTATTTCGCGCAGTGTGCTTTCGAGCGGTTCGGCAAAGTGCCACCCCTCGTTCCATTGCGTCACCAGGTCGATGGCCGGAACAAGCAGCAGCGTGATTGCCATGGCTGCAAGCGCCTGTAGCCAGCTGCATCCTCCGAAGTCGCATTTCAGATACGTACGTCCGTCGTTTTCGTAGAACAAGACAAACAGTGCTACGGGCACCAGGAATGTCAGCAATTGCGACAGGCACTGTATCCACAGCAAAGTGCGTGTCTCCATTATGTCACCGCCCGACAGCGGCACGACAACTGTAATCCCCGATGCCACCAGCAGCATGCCGACAAACATGCCCAGCAACGCCAGCAAACGCTGGTAGGGCTTCGCCTTGGGAAAGATTGCTTTGTGCATTTTATTTTTGTTGATGAGTTATTTGATGCTTTGTTCGTTCTGCAGTCTGCTCGTTAAAAAAAAGAAAGAGTTGGTGGCGCTTTTGCCCCAACTCTCTCCTCTCTTGTTGTGACCCCGGCGGGATTCAAACCCACGACTTTCGGAACCGGAATCCGACGTTCTATTCAGCTGAACTACGGGGCCTTTGGTAATTGGACTTTCTGCCGCATCTGGTTAAAGTCTCGTCTTACAAAGAGTATAACTGCTTTTTTTCGGCTTTATTGTGCGTGGTTGTTTTTTTTCTTGTTTTGCGCCCGTTTCGCATATTGCGTGTGCATCTGCAATGCTGCTGTTTCCTGTGTTTGCTGAAACGGATTTGCAAAGTTAAACAAAAAAAATCAAAGCTTTGCGGGCAGTCGTTCCAGTATTGGTTTTATGTTTTCGAACGAACGGTGGCTCAACTCTTCCCAAAAATCCGTATATTGGGCAAAATGGTCTGGTGTCGTGTCTGGTGTGTCGCTCACAATCCGAAGCGACAAGAACGGTATCCCCATAAGATAGCATACCTGCGCTATGGCTGCCGACTCCATATCCACGGCCATTGCATCCGGAAAGTCGGCTTTTATTTTTGCCAAAGCTTCTCTCGTGGTGATGAACTGGTCGCCTGTGCAGGTGAGTCCGTGCTTCACGTTAGTGCTGCATCCGTCTATTGCTGCCGCCCGAAGACGAGCGTCGCCTTCAAATCGTGCCGGCAACCCCTGCACCTGCCCTTTCTCGTTGCCGTCGCCGCACCACACGTCGTGGTAGGCTGTCTCGTCGGCCACCACGATATCCATCACTTGCAGCGAACGGTCGATGCCGCCGGCCACTCCGCTGCTTACGATGCAGTCGGGATGCTCCGTTTCGATAAGTCGCATCGCACCCACGGCTGCGTTCACTTTGCCAATGCCGCAACGCGAAAGCACTATCTCGTTGTCGCCTATATGCCCGCTGTTGCCAGCCAGTAGGTCGCAAAACTGGCGGTACTCGCGTTCCATTGCTATGATTAGTCCTGTTTTCATTTGCTTGCCTTCTCTTGTTTGTATTCTGTGTCGCGGCGTACCACAATGGCGTTCGGGTATCTTTTCGCATCGAATGTGAGTATTGCGTCGCTCACTCCGAATTTTATTTTTGTGGCTGTCATGGTGAATCCGTTTGCCCCGTCTTTGACCGTCATTTCGTGAAAAGTGTAGTCGCTCTTGTTTATCACCATTATCGTTTTGCCGGGCATCTCTTTGTCTTTCGGGTCGGTAAAGGTTATTTCGTAGCGTCCGTTCTTTTCTTTCATTTTGGCCTTTCTGTACTCGTTGTTCAGGTCGAAGTCAAGGTCGAATTCCCCCTTTTTTTTCTCTGGGTCGTTGATTATGATTATGGTGTCTTTGTCGCTCTCTTTCACTGACGGTTTGTAAATCCATTGCTCTTTGCCGTCATTCCCGGTTTCGGTGCGTATTTCGCGTCCGAGTATCTTCATGTTCATTTTGGCCAGCGATTTGCTGCCTTTGGCATACAGCTTCATGTTGCCCGTCATTGAGAATACGGCCAATGCTTTCACGTTGAGTTTCATATCCATCTCCAGCCCGGCGGGATTTTGCATCTTTTCGGCGCATTTCTTCAAAACGGTTTCCACCTCGGCGGGTATCTGGGCGCAAGCAACTATGCCGGCAATCGACAGCAATAGCGTAAAAAATGTTTTTCTCATGGGTTTGATGTTTGTCAATGATACAATTGGGTTCTCCCGGTGTCGGAAATGCCGTTTCAGGGCAGGGACGTAAGTTCTACGTTTATTTCTTTTGAGCTGTTTGTTTTTTTGGGGGGGGCAGCTTTATCTCGTTTATGCCGTGGTTCTTGTGGAACTTGTTCATATCAACGTTCCCTTTGATTCCGTTCACACGTCCTCTTTGCGAATACTGCCACAAGGTGAACCTTGTCGACGGGTAGCGCCAGTAGTTGGCTATGAAAATGTGGTATGGTTTGTATTTTTTTCCTGAGAAATGCTCCCAATACACCTTTTCGCTTGTGTAGATCAATGGTTTCGCACCATATTCTTTTTCCATCAGTTCCAGCAGTTTGTCCACGCGTGCCATATTCAGTCCTTTGCTGTATCGCTCTTCAATGTCGAGCACTGGCACCAGGTCTTGTTTCGACTTCTTGACCATTGCCTTGAAGTTCTTAAACTGTTCGTAGGCTGTGGTTTTCTTGCTGTACAGGTGATAGCTCCCCACCAGTATCCCGGCTGCGCGTGCACTGTCGATGTTGCGGCGATACATCGGGTCTTGTATCGTCATCCCTTCAGTGGCTTTGATGTAGGCAAACTTTACTTTGCCGCTCGACTTTACCTTGCGCCAGTTGATCGTGCCCTGATATTTCGAAACGTCTATTCCCTGCGACAGTGCCGGCGAAACAATGCCCCAAAGCGGCAGCACGGCCAGAAGGCAGATTGCAGCGTGCTTCAGCACTCCGCTGCTATACCTGTCGCCCATACGTATGCCGTTGGTTTTATTGTGACAGAAAGTCATCTTATTCCTTAGTTTCCGTTGACTGTGAAGTCGAGAAGGCTCAAGTGGCTGTCCGACTTTACTCTGATTCGACACTTGTGCTTCAGCATCCAGCGTCTGCGCTGCGACAGTAGCCCCTTGGTGAGGTAGGCCTGCACGTAAGGGTGGGCGGTAATGACGATTCGTTTGGCTTTTTTCTGTTCGGTTTGATATTTTATGTCCGCTTCAATCTCGTCCACCACCACGAGGCTCGACTTTATCTTTCCAGTGCCGTCGCATAGTGGGCACTTTTCCTGCACGTCAACCTCCACTGCCGGACGCAACCGCTGTCGCGTTATCTGCATCAGCCCGAATTTGCTCAACGGCAGCACCGTGTGGCGTGTCTTGTCTTTCTTCATCTCTTCGCACATCACGTCGTAGAGCTTTTTTCGGTTCTCGGACTTTATCATGTCGACAAAGTCCACTATGATGATGCCTCCGATATCGCGCAGGCGCAGTTGGCGTGCTATCTCGACGGCCGACTCTATGTTTACCTGAAGCGCCGTGTCCTCTTGGCCGCCTCCCATCTTGATGTGGTTGCCGCTGTTCACGTCTATCACGTGCATTGCCTCTGTCTGCTCAACATAGAGATACACGCCCGATCGTATTGTCACTATCTTGCCGAAGGCTCGACGTATGTCTCTTGTTATGCCAAACTGGTCGAATATCGGGGTCTGTAGCTTGTAGAACCTTACGATCGACTCTTTTCCGGGCACCATGCTCTTCACATATTCGCGCACTTCGTTATAAACCTCCTCGTTGTCGACATAAACGGTGTTGAAGTCGTCACTTAGCACTTCGCGCAGCGCCACCGCCACCGCACTCTCTTCCGACACGAGTTTTTGCGGCGATGTTATCCGTTTCAGTTTCTCGGTCATCTTGCTCCAGTTGTTCATCAGCGCCCTCATGTCGGCATCGATTTCGGCAACTGTCTTGCCCTCGGCATTGGTTCGCACTATCACACCGAAGTTCTCAGGCTTGATGCTTTGCATCAGTCGCTTCAGTCTGGTCCGCTCATCTTTCGCCTTGATCTTCTGCGATATGCTTATTGTGTTCTCAAATGGCGTAAGCACTATGTAGTGTCCTGCCAACGAGAGGTTGCCTGTCAGTTTTGGCCCCTTGGTCGATATCGGTTCTTTCGTCACTTGCACCAGCAGGAATTGCCCGGGCGTGAGCGTCGCTCCCATGTTCCCGTCTTTGGCCAAGTTCGGTTCCAGCTTGAACGGGTTCAGCGTCTTCATTCCTGCGTTGCCGTTCATCGCCTGCCGCATATATTTGCTGCACGAAAGGTAGTACGGTCCGAGATCCAGATAGTGCATAAATCCGTCCTGCTCCTCGTCGCCCAAGTCTATAAAGGCGGCATTGAGTCCCTGCATTATCTTTTTCACCCGTCCGATGAAGATGTCTCCCACCGAAAACTTTGTACCAAATTTTTCTGTATGCAGTTCCACCAACTGCTTGTCCTCTGTCAGCGCTATGCGCACTCCTGCTTCGTTGGCGGATATTACGAGTTCTTTGTTCACTTATGGTTGTATATTGTTTTTTGAATATTGCTGTCTATGATTGTGCCAATTGTTGCACTCTGTCCGCTCAAAATTGAAATCGCCGACCGTTACATCTTCAACTGTGTGTAATGTTTCTTGCAGTTTGTCTGGGCCGGACATTCACTTTTACCCTCAGCGGCAGCAGGCTGCCGTATATATAAAAACAAACTACACACCCGCGGTTTTGAACCGTCTTGGCTGTGTAATTTGTTTTATAAAGTTTGATAGTTCCGAGGAGATTTTCACACCCGCATGGCGCGACTATCTCTTCTTGTGTCTGTTCTTGCGCAGGCGCTTTTTGCGCTTGTGCGTAGACATTTTGTGCCGTTTGTGTTTCTTTCCGTTAGGCATGGTTGAATTGTTTTATATGGTTATTTTACTTTGTTTTTCACATCGTTCATGAAAGTCTTGGCTGGCTTGAATGCCGGTATGTTGTGGGCCGGAATAAGGATGGTCTGGTTCTTCGAAATATTGCGTCCGGTCTTCTCGGCGCGTTTCTTCACGATAAAGCTGCCGAAACCACGCAGATAAACGTTTTCGCCCTCTGCCAGTGAGTCTTTCACCACTGCCATAAATTCTTCAACTGCCGCCTGTATGGCAACTTTCTCAATGCCAGTTTTCTGTGCAATGTCTGTTACAATTTCTGCTTTTGTCATCTCTTTAGGTATTTTTCTGTTTATAAAAACTTGTTTTTCTTTGAAAGGAATTGCAAAAGTACTAATAAAAAATGAATTACGGAATTATTTTTCCTGTTTTTTCAGTGCCTTTGTTGGTAAGATGTTAATATTTAATAGTTTGTGCTCTGTTGCATCGCGCTGTCATGCTTACTTTCCATAGAATCTGACATATACAAAAAGAGTCGCCTGTGTGGGTAGGCGACTCTTTTTCGGTGTGTTTTTTGTTAGCGTGTGGCAGGCCGCCGGTGGTCGCTGTCGTTTACACGCTTTGGTCAGTGTTTCACCACGATTTTTTCTTTGGCTACCTTGCCGCTGCGGGTGGTTATGCTGAACACATACACGCCCTCGGCAAAGCGGCTCACATCTACGAGCGCGTGGTTGCCTGTTATGCCGCTCTGTTCGTCGACTGTGCGACCCGTCATGTCATACACGCGAACTGCGCTAATTTCTTCGCACTCGATGTCGACTTTCGTGCTGGCAGGGTTCGGGTACAGTCTCAGGCTGATGCCTTCCACATCGTCGATTCCTTCGCCCGAGCCACTCTCTTTTATGGTCAGGTGCAGGTAAACGGTGCTGTCGCAGTTGGCCGTGGTGCGTTCGTGATGGATATAAGGTTCACCTTCTATCACATCGCCGGGCTCCGACACTCCAGTCTCGTTGGCGGGTACGTAGAATCCATAGTTGCTGTAGGCCGTGCCTGATGCTATGCTGTCGTAGATGTTGACGGTGGCCGATTGGTTGACTGTCAGGTGCAGTGTTACCACGTTCGGGCATCCCCACTCGTTCACGCCGTTGTAAACATACGTGCCGCTGGTGCTGTAGGTCTGGTTGTTGAGGTTCCAGGTGTAGCTGTCACAGGCACTCTGTTCTTCTGTCTCGGTTGTGCTGGAATTCACCGTCAGGTGCAGCGTCAAAACGTCTGGGCATCCTGCTGCATTCGTCTGGTTCACAGTGTAGGTGCCACTCTGCGTGTAGCTGGTGCCGTTGTAGTTGTATGCATCGCACGCTTCGTGTGTCTCGACACTGGTTGTGCTTTGGTTGACTGTCAAGTGAAGTGTGGTCACGTTGTCGCATCCGTTGCTGCCGGTTGTGGTGTAGGTGTAGTTGCCGCTGGAGGCGTATATCTGTCCGTTCATCGCCCATGTGTAGTTGTCGCATGCTGTCTCGGTCACATCGTTGATGGTGCCGTGGTTGATGGTCAGGTGCAAGGTTGTGACGACGTTGCATCCGTTGCTTCCAATCGTTGTGTAGGTGGCCGTGTTGGTGCTCTCGGTGTAGGTGGTTCCGTGCCATGTGTAGCTGTCGCATGCGGTGTGCTCTTCCGTCGCCGTCGTGCTGTGGTTCACTGTGAGGTGCAGCGTGGTTACAAGCGGGCATCCGTTAGCGCCTGTGCTGGTATAGGTGGCCGTGTTGGTGCTCTCGGTGTAGGTGGTTCCATGCCAAGTGTAGCTGTCGCACGCGATATGCTCCTCGCTTTCGGTGCTGCTGTAGTTGATGGTCAGGTGCAGCGTAACAGTGCTGTCGCCGCCGTTGGCATTGGGGATAATCGTGCTGTAGTTGCCCGACGCGGTGTAGGTCTGTCCGTTAAGATCCCATGTGTAGGTGTCGGAAGCCGTTGCGCTTGTTTCGCCGCTGCTGGCGGGTGCGCTGCCTACGCTCACTATCACCTGCGCTGTGCCAGTGCAGCCGTTTGCGTCTGTGCCGTTAACAGTGTAGGTCGTAGTGGTGTTAAGTGCGGGCGTGGTGAACGGGTTGCTTGTCGATACGGTGCTGCCGTTCTGCTGCCATACGTAGCTTGTGGCTCCCGATGCTGTCAGCGTTGTGGACTGGCCGGTGTAGATATTGGTGTTGCCATCTACCGTGACTGTCGGGTTCGAATTGATGGTCAGCACAAGCACGTGCACGTTGTTGCCTTCGGCATATTGGTAGTTGCCGCTGGTGGTGTAGGTTTGTCCGTTCCATTCATACGAGTTGCACTCGCTTGCGTATGTGGTGTCGTACACGTTGCTGGCCGACTGTACTATCACCGTCACGGTGGTGCTGCCGCTACAGTTGTTGGCGTCGGTGCCGGTTATGGTGTAGGTTGTGTTCGTCACGGGGTTGGCTGTATAGGTTGCCTGGTTCGAGACGTTTGTTGTGCCGTCGTTCCACACGTAGCTTACTGCTCCGCTCGCAGTGAGGGTTGTCGACTCGCCGCTCTCGATGGATGTCTCGCCATCGATGCTGATGGTCGGAATTGGGTTGATGGTCAAGGCAAGACGCACTATGCTGTCGCCGCCCATATAGTTGCCGCCTGCTACGTGATACTCGTAGTTGTTGCTCTCGGTGTAGGTCATGCCGTTCAGCGTCCACGTGTAGCTTCCGCAAGCCGTCTCCTCTATGTCGTAGTAGGTTGTGGGGGCTGACTGTACGGAGGAATGGAAACGCTGTGTG
>CAJONE010000040.1 GCA_905235855.1 uncultured Bacteroidales bacterium | reverse complement strand
TTCATTTCAACGCAAAGGTAATCATTTTTCCCGGATTGTGCCGATTAATTTCGGCATTTTCTTTTTACCTTGTGTTGCACTTCTAACTTGAAATTAGGTTTCGGCTTCACCCGAGAAAACTTTTGAACTTCGATACAGCCAAACATAAATTTATGCTATATTCGCACAACTGTATTGCACTTGGTAGTTGAGTTTACACATTCAGAAATTGCATTCATTGCGTTTTGGGTAATTCACTTTTTCATTATCTTTGCATTCTGAAATCTTATCATATTATATCCAACGCACCAACCGATGGAAAAAATTTTTGCACTACTTTTGCTTATCGTTACATTACCGACATGCGGCATCTATGCCTGCACCAATTTTCTGTTCTCACGCGGCAGCACCGCCGACGGGAGCACAATGATAACCTATGCGGCAGACTCGCATGTGCGATATGGCGAGCTGCGCTACTGTCCCGCTTCTGACCACCCGAAAGGCGAAATGCTGAAAATCTACGACTACGGCAGCCGCAAGTACCTGCTCTCAATACCGCAGCCGTCACACACCTACTCGGTGGTAGGGTTCATCAACGAATACCAGCTGGCTATAGGCGAAACCACATGGGGGGGCCGCGAGGAACTGGCCCACGGCAACGCCGAAGGCATCGACTACGGCAACTTGATATACATTGCCCTGCAACGGGCCAAGAACTGCCGCGAGGCGATAAAGGTTATGGACGAGCTGGTGCAACAATATGGCTATTGCTGTGGCGGCGAGAGTTTTTCGCTATGCGACCCGAACGAGGTTTGGATTTACGAAATCCAGAGCAAAGGCGCTGAGAAAGGTGCCGTGTGGGTGGCGCGCCGCGTGCCGAACGGCTATGTGTGCGGACACGCCAACCAAGCGCGCATCACCACATTCCCATGGGAAAAGAAGGGCTCAACGAAAAGCATTAGCAGCAAAAACTTTGCGAAACTGTTCAATTCAGATGTAGAATGTGTCTACTCGTCTGACGTGGCTTCATTTGCTCGCAAGAACGGATGGTTTGCCGGCAAAGATGAGGACTTTTCGTTTGCCGACACATATAACCCACTCACCTTCGACGGTGCACGATTTTGCGATGCGAGGGTCTATGCCATGTACAACAGGGTTAATCCCGACATGAAACCCTACGAACGCTACGCCATGGGCGACATCAATGCCGAACGCCTTCCACTTTGGATAAAACCAGACCACAAGATAGACGTGCTGGAGGCTATGGCACTTATGCGCGACCACTTCGAGGGTACACCTATGGACATGACCAACGACCCCGGTGCCGGCCCATGGCATTGCCCCTACCGCTGGCGCCCGATGACATGGGTGGTCGACGGACAAAAATACGTACACGAGCGAGCCACATCGACACAGCAAACCGGGTTTTCGTTTGTTGCCCAATGCCGCTCGTGGCTTCCCGACAAGGTGGGAGGCATATTGTGGTTCGGTGTCGACGACACCTATTCGACCTGCTACTGCCCGATGTATTGCGGCATCACCCAAATCCCGACTTGTTTTGAGGCCGGCAACGGCTCGATGACCCAATATTCCGAAACAGCGGCTTTCTGGCTCTTCAACCGTGTGAGCAACTTCGCCTACCTGCGCTACGACTCGATGATAAAAGACATTCAGAAAGTCCAGAACGAGCTCGAAAGCGGTTTTGCGAAAGAGGTAGCTCGCTGCGACAATCGCCTCGACGGAGTGCAGAACGAAAGCCGCATAACAGGCGAACTTAACCGCACATGCAATCTCTGGGCCGACCAGATGATGAGACGCTGGATCGATCTGGACCGCCTTCTCCTGATGAAATACATCGACGGAAACATCAAGAAAGAGGAGAACGGACGACTCAAAACCACCGAGACAGGTGTTAGCCAGTCGCCCGACCAACCCAAATACCCAGACTGGTTCTATCGCCAGATAGTTGCCGAAAAAGGCGAAACACTCAAAGCTCGGTAAGATTTTCCCTATACGTCAAACATATCCGCTGACTTTATTCAATTCATTCATCCCGCCCCATGACTATTCTTCTGTGTGCTGCCATTCTGCCGGTGCTGATAATCCTTTTTGCCATCTACCGCGCCGACAAGATAAACAAAGAGCCCATTGGCAAACTGACAATCCTGTTCCTCTGCGGTGCACTCACAGTGATTCCCGCGGTTTTTCTCGAAATGGCACTTTCCTCATTTCAGCCATCCGGAGCCTTGCTCGGTGGCCTGTATGAGGGCTTTTGCGTTGCAGGCTTTTCCGAAGAGCTTTTCAAGCTCATCGTCCTCCTACTGCTTGTCTGGAACAGCCGCCACTTCGATGAGTACTTCGACGGCATCGTCTATGCAGTATATGTGTCGATGGGATTCGCCTGCGTCGAAAACATTATGTATGTGTTCCAAGCCGAAACCTACAGCGACTCAATGGCTACAGCCGCCATGCGCGCCATACTCTCAGTTCCTGGCCATTTCCTCTTTGCCGTGATGATGGGTTACTATCTGGCTCTCGCCAAATTCGCACCCAATCGCCGCAAACGCTATCTGGCCTATGCGTTCCTCGTACCCGTGTTTTTCCACGGAACATTCGACGCACTCCTTATGATACCTGAAGGTATGGACGAAGGCGGCCTCAAATGGATTGTTGCCATCGCACTGTTCATCGCCTTCATCCTCTTCGACATAAAGATGTGGCACCGTGGCTTACGCCGCATACGGCATCTGCAACAGCTCTCGTCCGAACAGAACTCCGAGCGTATACGCGAATCGTTCGACGGCTTCCAATGGAACTTCTGACATCCTAACCATCGTGCGACACCGCACAACTTTACATGTCCGCCATGAGAAACATCATATGGCAAAAAATCAGATTGATAAAAAAATATTTTGTCGTATTGAAAAAAGATTGTATCTTTGCAACCCGAAAAGGCTGGGGTATTAGCTCACTTGGCTAGAGCGCGTGACTGGCAGTCACGAGGTAATCGGTTCGATTCCGATATACTCCACAAAAAAGAGACCGTAATTTGGTCTCTTTTTTTTTCGGTTTACCTATACCCTATTTGTTTTGCTCTTTAATGACTCGCCATTTTTTAGGGACGCCATGATTTTTCCAAAAAGTTTTCCGATGTAGCCACTCTCAGTTTGGAATATTACGTGGTTGTCGTCGAAATCTTCTTTCGTGCCCCAGAAATATACTTGGTTGTAAGGGGTGTTCGAGAGAATGTAGCTATCGAGGGTGATGTTGGCATCATCCAACGAGGGCTCTATCTCCGATTTCAACAGGTGATACAGTTGTATTTTGGAGTCTTGCAGTCCTCGCAGGTTGCGTATGCCCTTGGGGTCGATGAAGGTGACGTGCTGTTTTTCGCCATTGTTTACCCAAAGGATGAAGTCGGGATAGAAACCATTGGCCTCGAAGAAACCTATGCCCTTGCGGCTCTCGTTACGCAGCAGATAGAGTTCTTTCCCACGAAGCAGACCGTCCTTGTTCTTCTGGTAGTATTCACGCACGTTCGAAACAAAAGCTGTTTCGCCCGCATTCAATGCCACGGGCGAAATCTTCACCAGCGACTCGTTGGTGTTTTCGTCAACAAATGTTCTTGCTCCGTTGGCATCCTTCTCTTTCAAACACAGAATCGGATAGAACAGATGTTGGTCGAAACGCATCGCCTGAAGCCACTCTCCATTGATTCTGAAGTCACTTTCCAGATTTCCCGATGTTATCTTCTCTCTCAGTTCCTTTAGTTTCTCAATCCATTCCTTTTGGTCGTTGCGCACCTCAACTGTGTATTCCTCGAAGAAGTTAGGGTCGTCGGGCGACAGCCATACCGTCTCCAGGTATTGCGACTCCCAGCGGCTCTTGTTGCGACGGTAGGCGCGGTCGATGTAGGCCCGCAGCAATGCGATGGTGATATCCTCCCACCGGGCCACGTCACGACCGAAATCGTGGAATTCCAGATCATAATTGTCGATGGTCAATTCGTACCAAACCGGATTCAACATCAGCTGACGCAACGTGTCGGCACTCAGTTCCATATTGTACCAGCTGCGCTCGTTCTTCATCTGCTCGATGGCAAAGAAGATACGGGGCCAGTCAAGCAGATTCAGATGGGCAGGTCTCAGTTTCTCCACCTTGCCCTCTGCTGCGTAAGTGGCACCAGTTTTGCTACCGCTCCACATCGCATCCACCTTGGGTCGCCAATCCACCTTGACCAAGATTTTGTCGGCCTGTTTCTCGGGGTGTACCGTTTCAGCCTTTTTGAAGTCGTAGCCTTCTTTCAGCCTCACTATCTTCAGTTTGCTGTCGCCAAGCAGATTTACCGTGGGTATTTTTACCGTGGTGTAGGTCTCTTCGTTGGCGGGCAAACCTTCGTCTTCCAGATATTTGCGAAAAGTGTCCATATAGTCGGCACGGACGCCAAAGATGTTCAGCGTCTCGATGGCTCTCAGTCCTTTGGGTATCGGTCCGGGATTGTAGCTGCCGTCGAGTGCCGAGCTGCGTTTGAGCGAGTATTGGAAACCCTTCAGTCGTACCCCACGGCCAAACAGCTGGATGATCTCCGACCCCTCGCTGCGCCCTACATTCATCAGACCCATAGCCGACACGCGCCAGCTGCTCCAGCCTTCACTGAACTTCTTTGAGCCAATCAAGATGTTGATTGATGAATCCTCGTCGTTGATTTTACTGAAGAGCGACGCTATGCCGAATTCTTTTGCCTCGCACAGCAGGTTATTGTCCTCGCAGAGCTTTATCAGCGAATCGCTGTCGCCCACGTTGATCACGCCAAAGTAGTCGCCATCGCCTATGCGCAGTCCAATCTCCTTATCGCCACCTCTCTGTTTGTCCAAATGTAGACGTGCACCCGCCACATTGCTGTGGAACAGTTTCTCTATGAGTTCCCTGTATGTCTGCTGCGCGAAAGCATCCTCATCACCAATTTTCATCTCCTCTTTAATCTTCGTAAAGCTGTTGGCAAACAGCGAATATCCACGTGTGTTCTTGATGCCATCCTCCGGATTCAGCAGGCGTTTGATGTACCCGGTGAATTCCTGAGGGCGGTCGACGAAGGCTTGCAGAAACAGTAGTATCTGCACTACGTCGCTCACATCCTGTCCGCGCACCTTGCGCACGGCGTTCACCGACCCTCCGACGAAGATACCCAGCGGACGCGCTATCAAGAAACGGTTCTTCACCAGCGGTGTGCTTTCGTACACCAGTGTTTGTTCGTAGAGGCACATCAGGTAGGCCGTCAGGTAGATATTCAGCAGTTCCTCGTCGTCCCAAGAGGCCATATTCATAATGCGATAGTCCTTTCCATAGCCGTCGTTGTAGAAATAGCGGTAACTGTAGTCGAACAGCGTGGCCTTGCCGTATTCCCTAAGCAATACCTCGCGGCTGGCACCCGCTTGTGCGGCGATAGCCTGTCCGAAGGTGGCGGAGTATTCGAACGAGAAGCCTTCCTGCGTCAGCGTGTTGCGATAGCCTTTCCACACCTCGCCGCCGCTGCCCTTGTGACCCTCGTCCACCAGCACCAGGTTGTTGCCTTCGAAGCTCTCCACAGCCACCGTCTTGTCGCCGTCGCTGTCGGCCAGCTTGTTGATGTCGATCACCTCCACCATATTGCCCGAAAACATACCTCCGCGGCTCTGCTTCGAGAACTGCACGGCACTGAAGTTCGACAACTGCAGCTCCTGCAGGTGTTGCATCGAAAGGCCTTCATTGGGTGTCAATATCAGTGTGCGGTTCAGCTTCTTGGCGTGATGCTTGTTGGCATAGTACAAGTATTGCTTGATATTGACGTGCATCATCAGTGTCTTGCCGCTGCCTGTGGCGCACCAGAAAGCCAGCTTGCCCAGGTCGTCCTCGGTGAAGTCGCTCATCCCGAGCCAGCTCTCGGCCCTCAGATTAAAGTCGTTGTGAAGAAAAGCGTTGATGTCGTCCAGCAGTCGCTGCCGGTTGCTGAAGTAGCGGTCCAAGTATATCTCCGTGAACAGCAATGCCAGGTATTGGTAGTATTTCCATTTGATTTTCTCCGTACGACGCTCGTTGATTTCGCGCGTGTGACGCACGATATGTTGGTCGTATTCGTAGAGTTGTTTCTCTGTAACGGCATAGCCGCCGTAGAGGTGTCCTTTCAAGGCGTAGTAGATGTGTGACACGCCCTCGTCGTCCACGCCCTCCAGCACAGGGTCTTTCAGGTCTGTGCTGAGTGCAGCCAGATCCCTGCATCCCAGCAGACTTAGAATGTATTTGTGCAGCACCAGCGCCTCCCCAAGGCGTGCCGGCTTCGTAGTGGATTTACTTCCTCGTGGCATATATTTGTTTTGGTTTTTTAATCTTTTAGGCATCCGATAGGCACCACCAGCACCCCGTCTTTGCGTCTGTAGGCGTAAGCGCCCGTTGCTGTCAGCACCATCATAAAGGCTGGTGCCTTCATTTTTGTTGTGTCGATTTTGTCGGCCAATTTTTTGAGGTTGGCGGCACCCTCCTCAATGAGTGTCTCCCCGCCAAGTTTTATTTCCACAAGACCGTAGCTGCCGTTATGCAGATGAACAACGGCGTCGCATTCCAGTCCGTTATGGTCCCTGTAGTGGTACACACGACCGTCAAGAGCATCGGCATACACCCTCAGGTCCCTCACCGCCATCGTTTCAAACAGAAGACCATAGGTGTTCAAGTCGTTCATCAAGTCTTTCGGGCCGACTCCAAGGGCTGACGTTGCAATTGACGGATCGACAAAATATCGGGTGTCCGAAGTCCGAATGGTCGTCTTGCTCCGTAGGTTTGGATTCCATGCCGGCATATCCTCAACAACAAATATTTTTCTCAAAGCCGACAGGTAAAGCGAAATCGTGTTTTCGGCCAACGAGCCACCTCCATTTGCCGACAGGTCTGCATACAATGTGCCGACAGAGACCTGCCCACCTTGGTGCCTGGAGTAGGCACGCAGCAATCGCATTGCGAAATCGGGGTCTCGCTGCACATTGTCCACTCTCGAAATGTCACTTTCGCAGATGGCTTTGACATAGTTGTTGGCCACACGTAGGGCAACCGACTTCTTTAGATTGAGAGTAACTGGCCATCCACCACGGCATAATGTGTAAGCGACTTCCTCCAGCGTGGAATCGGGGGCGATGCATGATTCTGAATGGCCTGCAAAGAGGTTCAGAAGGCTTATGTTGCCGTTCGATTCTCCCGACTCCCACAGGCTCATCGGTCGCATCGTCAGCCAGGCGAAACGTCCCGTGCCGGTGTGTGTTATCTTGCTTTTGTCGGCAGGCACCGCCGACCCCGTGAAAATAAACTGGCCCACTGCTGCTCTTCTGTCGACGGTATATCGTGCCGTGTCCCACAATTGCGGAGCCAGCTGCCATTCGTCAACCAGCCGTGGCGTTTCGCCTGCAAGCAGCAATTCTGGATCGTTTTCTGCGAGCGTAAGATACTCTTTCGACATCTTGGGGTGGTCCATTCGCAGCACACTCTGGGCCTTCTGTTCTGCTGTGGTCGTTTTGCCACACCATTTGGGTCCTTGAATCAATACTACTCCTGCAGCTTCAAGCTGATTGTCGAGCATCCTGTCGGCAATTCTGTTTCGATAGTTTCCTTTTTCGTCCATAATAGTCATCTTTTTGTGCTGCAAAAATACGTATTTTTTTGAACTGAATAAAGTATTATATAATAATCACTTTACTAAACTATATATTAGCTATTTAAATAATTTTCACCGTGGCATTTGGAGCATTTTCACCGTGGCATTTGGAGCATTTTTACCGTGGCATTTGGAGCATTTTTATCGTGGCGTTTGGAGCATTTTTATCGTGGCGTTTGGAGTGTTTATTCTTCTTCAAACATTCGTTTTTGGAACTCTTCCTCTGTCAGCACCACCTTCCAGTGGTCTTCGTCGCGGCGCAAGTTGGGCAGCGTATTGTCGCCATTTACGTAGATGAGGTCGAACTCGGTATCGCGGGTGCGGAAGTCCATCTTGTCGAAGAAGGCGTTCAGGGTTTCGTTGTCCACCACTGTGCAGTTGCGCCAGATGACCAGTGTCTTCAGATTGTCACGATGCGTCCGTCCCTGCACCACGCAGATCGAGTCATCCCTGTACCAGTCTTCCGTCTCCACGTTCAGGCCTATCAGGTAGTTGAAGGTTTCCACCATATCCACCTGTGTTGGGATCAGTTCGTTGTCGCGCGTGGTCTTCAGCGTCATTTTGAAAGGGTGGGCAAACCATTGCAGGTTCAGCAGCGAGTCGCGTGTCTCTGTGTCGAGCATATAGCTGAGCATATAACTCTCCCTGAACTCGTCAGGCTGGAAGTCCAGATCCTGCTTTTTGATTTCCAGGTTATTCAGTGTGTCCTCGTATTGCTCCAAGCGGATGTATTTGAAGCATTGGCTGATGCCATTGCGAGAGACGGGCTTGCCGTTTCGCCAGTCTTGAGAGTAAACTGCTTTCAAAACACGAGACTTTGTTGCTCTATCAAAATAATTGTTTACTTCGACTAGGCAGAATTTCCGATTCTTGTGATCTGCTCTATTCATCTCAATCACAGCATGCCCCGTAGTACCTGAACCAGCAAAATAATCGATAACCCAAGAGCCATCCCTAATGTTCAACACTTTTAAACTGTCAATAACAGCATACAATGATTTTGGATATGTAAATACATTATCAGCACCAAACAGTCCTTTTATTAGATTCGCGCCATTTGATGTCGACGAGTATTCACTTTTGTCCCAAATAGTGAGAGGTAATATTCCTTTTTCGTTTAATCTTGACTTTATATAAACTGCCAATTTTCCTGTCCGATCATTTCGGATCTTCATATTTGAAATTTCAGCCAATGCCCTATCAAGTCCCCATTTCCATCTTCTTGGAGTCCCCTCTTCATCAACAGGATACAATACCATTTCATCTTCATTATTTGGCTCCAATATTTCATATTCACCAATGGAGTCAACCCATCTCATTTTAGGAATTCGTATGGTGGATTCTGTTATATAGATAGGATAATACATAGTGGGAGCATCTTCTTTCCAACCACCATGTTTTCTGAAATTAACCCACTCATACTGCCCTTCTTCGTCTTGTTCTCCATATCGGTCATTTTGTTCTTGAGTTCTTTCTAATCTCCCTATTTTTGTTTCCTCATCAACAGAACAAAAGATTCCATATTCATGAGCTATTGAAAATCCAGATTCAGTGGAACGTCCCGACGGATTGTTTTTGATAGCTACAGTTCCCTTAATATTATTTTCTCCATATATTTGTTGCAATATGTAATAAAGTTCATGCAATTGGAAATCATCTATAGTTACACACGACAAACCATCATCTAATAAGAGTTTTTTCCCTTCGTCAATTCTATCTATTATCATGGATGACCATGAACTTTTTTTATAGCTATTTTTATAAACAATTTCACTTGCCGAAGTGTTATATGGCGGATCTATATATATGCCATTAAATCTGTTCCGGTATTTCTCTTGCAACAACTCCAGCGCCTGAAAATTCTCGCTGTTAATCAGCAATCCATTCGTCTGCTCATCCACATTCTCCATGCTTGCAATCAGCTGGTGCTTGAACTTGGCATCGAAGAAAGCGGTATCGAGGACGAGGAAGGGATTTTGCTTGAGGAACACAATGGTCAACGGCTCGCTGTAGCCCTCGGTCATCATGTCGCCCTTGATGTCGTTAATGGCAAACAGGCGTACCCATTCTTTTCGCTGGGCATCGTTGGCAATAATCTGAGGATAAAGTTTCTCTGGCACACGGTCGAGCGTGATGCAATAGTCGCTTTGCACCACAAACTTCTTCTTCAGCCAGAGCCTCTTTTGAAAATTCTCCAACTGCGCCAACATCTGGATAATCTTCTGCCCCACATGCTTGATAGCCTTGACGATGCTGAGTTGCGAGGAGATATGCTGAGTGTCGAGGTCGTCGATATGCAGCACCTCGTTCTTGATATAGAAGTCCAGCTCGCGACTGAGGAAACCGCCCAAGTCTTTGTGGATGAAATAATCAAAGGAGTTCTTGGCGGTATAGTCTGTCAGATGTTTCTCCAACAGCGTGCGGTTTGGCTCTTTGCTGGTAGGTGTCTTGACAGTCAGCAGCTCCTCAAAGCCCTCTGGTATCAGCGGTTTGATTGTCTCTAACGCTTCTGCTCTCAGTGCGTCTTGCTTGGTGGCTTTGGGCATCAGTTCGTAGGTGAAGTAGATGTTCAACTCTCCCTCTTTTGTCACTTCTACCTCCTGCTCGCCCTCGTTCTCTGGCTGATAGAGCGCAAAACGTCGTTCCATGTTGTTCTGCGCCTTGTTGTTGTTCTGCTCCGTCGTGGCATCTTTCAACACAAAGCGTACTTTCTTGCGCGATGTAGGTAGCACAAACGTATAATCGCGGAAATACTCTGAGGTCTTGATGTAATACTGGTCGCTGTTGGCCCAATGCAGTTTCACCTCTTCGCCATTATAAGGAATGGCGTAGGTGTTGTCCTTGTAGCGGCGCTTGGAGATGAAGTCGCCGCCGTCGTAATAGCGGCTGAAAAAGGTCACCAGGTGGGAGAACACCTTACCCTCCATATCATCGGCACTGCCACCTTGTGCCAACTGTGCTTTCAGCTTTTTATATTCAGCGACGTTAGGGTTAGAATCGGGCAGTGCTTCAATATGCATACCTGCAAACATTTGCTCTATCTCAGCCATCCGCTTCTTGACTTGCTGTGCATTGCCGCCATCACCCTGAAGAGCGGTTTTTACCTGCGGCAACAGGTCGACTTGCAGGAAGCGGTTGATCTCGTCGCGCTTTTGGTTCATGATGCGATAGATGCCAAAGTCCAGCTCGGCATGATCCATCATGAAGATTTCTTGCAGTTTGGATATGAATTTTTCGTAGTAATTGATTGCCATATTGTTTGAGGGATTTTATTCAATTGAGAACCGCAGGACGAAGAGGTCCTTGCAGTCGGTGGTTTTTATCATACGCTGTTCCAGCTCGCGAATCATCGCCTTGCGCTGTTCGCTGACTTCGTCTTCACGATCCTCGAGGTCGCTGCGCAGGCGGCGCCGTTTGCGCTTCAGGTCGTCAACCCGCATTTCCAATGCCAGCTTCTCGGCCATGGTCTGTGCGTTGCGTGCCTCACGCTCGGTGCGGAGAATCTCGTTTTTGAGCGAACAGATCTCCATCTCGAGGCTGTCCACCATATCGCGTTCCCAGTTGAAGATGCGTTCCTCCTCTTGATGGAAATAGGTGGTGTTGCGGCTCTCGATGTCGCGCAAGGTGGCGGTGGTGTGCTGCTGCTGGTTGGTTTGCAGCCGTTGTTGTATGTCCGATGACGGTGCAGCCTCGGGAGCGGATGCCCGCGTGGCGGCAAGCAGCATCAGCCGTTCGCACTCCTCTTGGGAGAGGAAGCGTCCGTCGTCGGTGAAGGCTGTGAAGAGCAGGCGCTGCTCCTCGTCAAGCGAGTCGACCTGCAGGCGCGACAGCAGCATCCACCCGGAGCGGTAGCACAGGTCGTCGGGCAGCTGGATATTGAGAGTGGTGGAGCTGGGCGAGAATATGAGTGCACCTTGCGCCGCGACGGGCAATGCCAGCGCCTGGTGTAGCACATACTGCGCCAGCGGATGCGACAGGCGGTAGGCGATGCCGTCGCCTTGCTGCGAGAAGAGGCGGTAAAGTCCTGCGGAGCATCCGGCCACAGGGTGGCGGAGGGAGAAGGTGTGCTGGCCGTCGTCGAATGTGGCGTCGTCACGCAGCACATAGCGGGTCAACTCCCAGAAGAGATACTCGTAGCGGTTGAGGAAGAGTCCTGTGGTGTCGTGCGTCATACGCAGATGCTCCTGCACGTCGATATCGAAATTCTCCAGCACCTCGCGACGTACGGTGTCCATACGCTCATCGATCTGGGCCTGCATATCGGCCTGCAGCCGATTGAAAGCGGCGTTGATTTCCTGCTCGGTGCGGCATTGCTGGTAGATGTCGTAGATGCGACTCTCGATGTCGAGCGAATCGACACGGCCCAGCACCTCATCGCTGGCACCGAACACATCGTCGAAGAGGTGAAACTTCTCGGAGAGCAAGTTGAAGACCCGCACGTCGGCAAAGTTGCGGGTATTGATGAAATTGACCACCACTACGTCGTGCCGTTGTCCGTAGCGGTGACATCGGCCAATACGCTGCTCGATGCGCTGCGGGTTCCACGGCAGGTCGTAGTTCACCACAAGCGAGCAGAACTGCAGGTTGAGACCCTCGGCTGCTGCCTCGGTGGCTATCATAATGTCGGCCCGATGTTCGAAATAGTCAACGGCGGCAGCCCTGCGGTCAGCAGCCTTGATACCGCTCACACAGTCGGGATGGTTTTCACACCATTGCTTATAAATGTCATTTGTCTGTGGCTCACTGACTTTTCCGTTGAAAAGCACAATACGCCCACTATACCCATGAACTTCGAGATAATCTTTCAGAAATGCCTGCGTCTTGGTAGATTCCGTGAATATCAGTGCTTTCCTTTCGGCTCCTTGTTCTGCCAATTTCTTAAAAGCCTCTTCCAGAGCCTTTGTCAAAGCCTTCGCTTTCGACTCCGTTTTGATACCTTTGGCCTGTTCTATAAAACCGGCTATGTTGGCTATCTCTGCTTTCAATCGCTGAACATCAATTTCTTCGGTATCAAAGAGGGTGTTTTCTTCGTCTTCTTGCAGTTCTTCGTATTCATCCAAATTCCATTCGCTGTCTTCCACTAAATCATCCACATCAAAACGCTCTTGCTTCTCGCTTTTAAGCATACGCTCCAAGCGTTCTTTAATATGCTCCAGCGTATAGACAAGTGCATAGGTTGAAGATGCCAAAATCTTGCGGACAATCATTGTCGTGAGTTTCCGTTGGGCTGCTGGTACGCTATAGATATCTTTGCGACGCAAAAAATCACTAATCTCTTGGTAGAGTGCCTGCTCTTCATCTGTTGCCTGAAACTTCTGTGTGAGTGGTAAGCGGCGGGTATAGTTGATGTATTCTCGCACATCCTTACGCAGCGTTCTGGTGTAAAGTTTCTGTATGCGCAACCTCAACTCCTGCAGGTTTTCACCCTTTCCATACTGCTTACGAAATGATTTTTCACTTCCGAACAAGCGGTCATCGATGATACTGGTCAGGCCATATAGTTCCATCAAAGAATTTTGGAATGGAGTAGCCGTTAATAGTAGTTTTCTTACACCCACTAACGCGTCTCGCACTTCTGCAGAAGTCTTTGCAGATGTGCGATATACATTGCGCATCTTGTGCGCTTCATCAATGACTGCCAAATCGAAAGCATGAAGCAGGATATGCTCCTTATGCTTGGCAACAAAATTATAACTACAGATGATGGCACGTTTCGGATTGAAAGAATCCTTACCCTCACGCTGATAAGAATTATAATTCTTGGTATCGAGAATCTCACTGGGTATGCCGAACTTTTCAAGCAGTTCTGCTTCCCACTGTTTTCTTAACGAGGCTGGACTGACAATGATAATTTTACGTTTGCCTGTTGCCCAATGCTGACAAATCACCAGACCTGCTTCAATGGTTTTTCCAAGGCCCACTTCGTCGGCCAGAACGACACCCTTTGAAAAAGGCGAATTAAATGCAAACAATGCCGCATCAATCTGGTGCGGATTGATATCGACAGTGCTACTCAAAAGTGACTGTGACAGAGAGCCGAGGTCTCCATTTGCCTGCTGCTGAGTGAGTAGGGCTGCATAGTAGCGTGCGTGATAGCGGGTGATGCCTGATGCCAAATTTTTAGGGGATTCAATCCCGTTTTTGCGGCCAGGCTCCTTTAAGGCTGCGAGGTTAGTAATAAAGTTCTACACCTGTGGACATAAAAAACGTGGAGCCGATCCTGTTGCCCGTTCCACGCTCTAAAGGCCTTCGCATTGCCCGATTAGTCGAAACGAACAACGCAGAAAGCCCCCACGCAGAATGTTATAGTAATACCCATGCTAACATACTTATAACTCATAGAGCCATAAGCACATACACAATACGGGCTGTCTATAAACATCCCAAGGGGCGTCCTCGTTGCCTTGTTCTTGACTAATCGTTCGAAGTTGCGAAGTTCTTAGAGCGTCAAAACCAAGGCGTCAGAAAACGCCTATGTCCATGATGTCATTGCACTGCATCCTTTTTAAAGCAATCTTTCAGTCATTGCGACATAGACTGCGGACACAACGCAAGAGCAAAGGTACAAAAAAAACTTATATTTAAATGTTCTCAGAAGGAATTTAAGAGAATTTTAACCATTTCGGCAAAGGATTTTGGTAAATCTCCAAAATCTTAGTCACAAGACAGATTCTCTTAGCGTTTACATTAATTGGTTTTGGGGAACCTCCCACCCCATTTTCAACGGCTCCCCATTTCGTTCTCCAGTTCCTCATAGAGTGCGACGGGGCCTAAGTGCCAATACTTGGTATCCTCTTTTTCCAATTTGCGGTAGGT
>CAJONE010000039.1 GCA_905235855.1 uncultured Bacteroidales bacterium | reverse complement strand
ACCTATATCGGCTTCACCGGCACGCCTATCGAGCTGAGCGACAAGAACACCCCCGCTGTCTTCGGCAACTATATCGACGTCTACGACATAGCGCAGGCTGTGGAGGATGGGGCCACGGTGCGCATCTACTACGAGAGCCGTTTGGCCAAGGTGGAACTGAGCGCCGAGGGACGCAAGCTGGTCGAGGAACTGGACAGAGAACTCGACGTGAAAGAGATGGACGAGGTACAAAAAGCCAAAGCAAAATGGACGCAGCTGGAGGCACTTATCGGTAGTCCCAATAGGGTAAAGAATATCGCCCGCGACATCGTGGAACATTTCGAGGCGCGCCAGCAGGTGTTTGAGGGCAAGGCGATGGTGGTGGCCATGAGCCGTCGCATCGCTGTGGAACTGTACGACGAAATAGTGAAGCTGCGTCCCGAATGGCACAACGACGACCTGCGCAAGGGTGTCTTGAAAGTGGTGATGACCTCCGCGGCCTCCGACGGACCGGCTATAGCCAAGCACCATACCACCAAGACCGAACGCCGTATGCTGGCCGACCGTATGAAAGACCCCGGCGACGAACTGAAGCTGGTCATCGTGCGCGATATGTGGCTCACAGGCTTTGACGTGCCTTGTCTGCACACCCTCTATATCGACAAGCCGATGCAGGGACACAACCTGATGCAGGCCATTGCCCGTGTGAACCGCGTCTATAAGGACAAGCCTGGTGGCTTGGTGGTGGACTACCTTGGCATTGCATCCGACTTGCGCGAGGCGCTGTCGTTCTACTCCGACTCCGGTGGCAAGGGCGACCCCACCCTGCAGCAAGAGCAGGCCGTGGCCCTGATGCAAGAGAAGCTGGAGGTGGTGCAGCAGATGTTGCACGGCCTCGACTACAAGCAATATTTCACAGCCGACACGTCGGGCAAATTGTCGTGGATTCTCAAGACCGAAGACTTTGTGCTGGGATTGGACGACGGCAAGAAACGCTTTGTCAACGAAGTGACGGCACTGGGCAAAGCCTTCGCCCTTGCGGTACCAAATGAGGCAGCGATGGATGTAAAAGACGAAGTTTCATTCTTCCAAGCCGTCAAAGCGCGCCTCTGCAAGTTCGACACCAAGCCCGGTGGCCACACCAACGAGGAGATAGAGACCACCATCAGGCAGGTGATAGACCGTGCCTTGGTGTCGGAGCAGGTGGTGGACCTCTTCGACGCCGCCGGCATCAAGAAACCCGACATCTCCATCCTTTCCGAGGAGTTCCTTCTTGGCTTGAAAGACATGGAGCACAAAAACATTGCCCTTGAGGTGCTGCGTAAACTGCTCAACGACGAGATACAGAGCCGAATGAAGACCAACCTCGTCGAAGGCCGCACGCTGATGGAGATGCTCGACGGCTCCATCACACGCTACCACAACAAGATTATCTCCGCTGCCGAGGTGATAGATGAGTTGATCAAGTTGAGTAAACACATTGTGGAGAGCGACAGCGCGGCACAGGAGATGGGGCTGGAACCCTACGAGTATGCCTTCTATAGCGCCGTGGCCGACAACGAGAGTGCCCTTGAGCTGATGGGCAAAGAGAAACTGCGCGAACTGGCGGTGGTGCTCACCGAGACCATACGCAAGAACTCCACCATCGACTGGACCATCAAAACCACTGTACGGGCCAAGATGAAGGTGGCCGTCAAACGGCTGCTGCGCAAGTATGGCTACCCGCCCGACATGGAGCAGCTTGCCACCGACACAGTGTTGAAACAGGCCGAACTGATAGCACAGGAGTTGATCGAGCAACAAAACCTCGACTGCCAAAACACTGAAAACATAATTTAATCCCCCATTTTTACGTTTATCACTTAAACTTACATCCCCAACTCATGTGCAAACGAAAAATCATCAACGACCCGGTTTACGACGGCTTTTTGTCGGTCGACGACCCTGTGATTCTTGAGGTTATCGGGCATCCTTTTTTTCAGCGTCAGCGTCGTATCAAACAGCTGGGACTGACCTGTCTCGTCTATCCAGGCGCGATGCATACGCGATTCAGCCACATGCTGGGAGCGCTCAACCTTATGGGGCGCGCACTGGATGTGCTGAAACAAAAGGGGGTGGATATTACGGACGACGAGTGCCGTGGCGCGAAACTGGCCATACTTCTGCACGACATCGGACACGGACCTTTCTCGCACACAAGCGAGCGCGTGCTCGTCGATGTGGCGCACGAGGAGATCACGCTGCGCATGATGCAACGCATCAACGACGAGATGAACGGTGCACTGACAACCGCGATAGCGATTTTCACGAACAGCTATGAGAAACATTTTCTGCACCAGCTTGTGAGCAGCCAACTTGATATGGACCGGCTCGACTACCTCAGCCGCGACTCGTTCTTCACAGGCGTGAGCGAAGGAATTGTGGGGACGGACCGGATAATCTCGATGCTGAACGTGCACGGCGACGAACTGGTGGTGGACGAGAAGGGAATATACAGTGTGGAGAAGTTCATTATATCACGACGCCTGATGTATTGGCAGGTGTATATGCACAAAACGGTGATAGCCGCCGACCAGCTGCTGCTCAACATCATACGACGAGCACGCGAAATCGACGCAACTGTGTTCAGATTCGACCCGTCGGCAGCGGACTTCCTTGACCGGTTTGCCGAGGTGGACGACGACGATGTGATGGTGGCCGTAAAGCAGTGGCGGCACTCGGACGACGACGTGCTGCGACGGCTGTGCAACGACCTGGTCAACCGTCGCCTGCCAGCAATACGCATAAGCAACGTGCCCTTTGAAGAGCCGGAACCATCGTATTTTACGGGAACCGGAAAACTAAGAAACCGGTCATACGATTTCAACGATCAAGAAATCAAAGTGCTGTACAAAAACGGACGCTGTGTGGGCATAAGCGAAGCGAGCGACCAGCTTGACAGGCATTTCCTCGAAAAACAGGTAACCAAATATTTTATGTATCAGCCGAAAGAGGGTATGACGAGGTAAACTGGTTTAAACGCAAAAGGGATTATATGAATATGGCAAAAAGGGTGAGATTCTGCTTCTTGACATTGATAGCGACCCTGACGCTGACGGGATGCACCGAACGCGGACAGCTGCTTGAGGTTTACGACGTAAAAGGGAGCGAGGCTACGGCTCGGCTGACCGTAGACGGGAATGTGGTGTTCACTACCAGCGTTTACATAGGCAAAAACGGAATTGGCAAGCGACGCGAAGGAGACGGCAAAACACCGACTGGCACACTACACGCCAAGAGTGCATTCGGGGTGAAGGCCAATCCAGGCACAACTATGCCGTATATTTACATAACGCCGTCGACATTCGCCTGCGACGAGGACTGCGAATACTACAACCGAATAATCGACACCGCGAAGGTGCATCACCGATGCAAAGGCGAAGAGATGCACAACATCGTGCCACAATACAACTATGGCATCGCAACCGACTACAACGAAAAATGCAACCGTAAGGCAGGCAGCAACATCTTTGTGCATTGCAAGGGAACGAAGGCCTACACAGAGGGATGCATCGCGATGGACGAGGATAGGATGAAAGAGCTGCTTATGAGGTGCGACAGAGCGCTAAAAATCAAAATAAGCAAATAGCCGGGCAAAAACGTCTAATCTGATTTGATTTTCAATTTTAACACTTATATTCCCTTTAATATGAATGTACATTTTATAGCCATTGGCGGTGCTGCCATGCACAATCTGGCCATCGCACTGCATCTGAAAGGCTACAACGTCACGGGGTCGGACGACGAGATTTTCGACCCTGCAAAGAGCCGTTTGGCAAAATACGGGTTGCTACCCAAAGAGCAAGGATGGCATCCCGAGAGGATAACCAACGACCTCGACGCGATAGTGCTGGGTATGCATGCCCGCATTGACAACCCCGAACTGCTGCGGGCGCAAGAACTGGGGTTGAAGATCTACAGCTATCCTGAATACCTCTAAGCAGTCGAAAGAAAAAACACGTGTGGTTATCGGCGGTTCGCATGGCAAAACAACTACCACGGCGATGATACTGCATGTGTTGGCTCATGCCAGCATAGAAGCTGACTATATGGTTGGTGCCCAGCTCGAAGGCTTCGAGGTGATGGTGAGGCTGAGCGAGACCGCTAAGGTGATGGTGATCGAAGGCGACGAATATCTTACATCACCGATAGACCGACGGCCAAAATTCCATGTCTATCAGCCCAATATAGCCGTGATTACCGGCATAGAGTGGGACCACGTCAATGTCTTTCCAACATTCGACATATATAAGGACCAGTTCGCCCAATTCATAAACCTCATACGTCCCGACGGAACGCTGATATACTGTGCCGACGATGCGGTTGTGCGTGAAGTGGCCGAGGGCAACAATCGAACAGACATCGAGAAACTGCCCTACGATGTGCCGGAATACGAAGTTGTGGACGGTGTTACTAATCTGATAACCGCCGACGGGCTACGCACGCCTCTGCGCGTGTTTGGACGACACAACCTGCTCAACCTCACCGCAGCACGGTTGGTGTGCCGCACACTGGGAGTGACCGACAAGATGTTTGACGAGGCGATATCCACGTTCGGGGGCGCAAGCAAGCGGCTGGAACTGGTAAAAAAAGGCGACCACTGTGCTGTGTATAAGGATTTTGCCCATGCGCCGTCCAAACTTCGAGCCACGATAAACGCCATGCGCGAGCAGTACCCTGACCGGCGGCTGGTGGCCTGCATGGAACTACACACATTCAGCTCGCTGACTCAGGATTTCCTGAAACAGTACAGCCACACAATGGCAGAGGCAGACGTTCGCATGGTCTATTACAGCAAACACGCCCTGCAGCTGAAAAAACTGCCCGACCTGGACCCCGACCAAGTGAGAGAGGCTTTCGGCGACAATGTAGAGGTGTTCACCGACAGCAACGCGATGGTCGCAAAATTGAAGGATATGCAATGGCTTGACGCGAACCTCCTGATGATGAGCAGCGGCAACTTCGATGGTATCGACTTCAACCAGCTGGCCGACGAACTTATCACCGACTGAAACAGAATCTGACTATGGAAGCAAACGCCGTCCTCCGCGAGGAGGAGATAAAAAACGCCCTGCGCGACCGCTACTTCAAGGACTACGACGCCACCCCAATTTTGGGCGACATCGATTTCGCTGTCACCAGCCGCCGCGACGATCCTTCACAGCGCGAACTTTTCGAACGCGAATGGTTCCTATGGGCCGAGGCCAAGAAAGGAGCCTCGCACAGCATCGTCGACTCATTTATTCAGCTCATTATCACCATCGGAAAGGCCCATACCCACGAGAAGCACATGCCCCCGATGTTCATCGGGGCCTTCGATGCTGAAAAGATTGCTTTCATCGAGTTCCACCACATCGTCAGCATCTTCTACCAGAACGACTTCAACTGGAATGTCACACCCAGCAACCACCAGACGAAGGAATTTAAACAGCTGAAAGCAATGCTCGAAGACACCCTGCACGAGCACATTGCCACCTTCAATCTGGACAAGGACGAAAAGGCACTGCGTCAATTTATCAAGAAAAACTTCCGCGACGGACGCAAAACAGATGGTGTCAATATAACCCGTAATAACTATCTTTTTGTTTTCCAACGATGGGTCGAAGAGGTTAAGCCCACCATAGACGTGGATTGGAGCGACATCCCAGCCACACGTGTGGCCGACTTCTTCTTTGCCGACCTCATCTCACGCGGCGACTACACGCTGCGTTCCGACCTCGCCGTGGTACTGCGTGGCGACGAATACAAGATCCTGGAACAGATTATGCAGAGCGGCAAGATGCTCTTCAGCGAATGCACCTTCACTGACGAGATGCAAGCCTACCGAGCTTTCTGGAACAAATACAAGCGCCCGCCGAGGCAAGAGGCCATCGACATCATACTGGAGCGGCGCGACTTGCTCATTCCCCACGACCTGCGGCAGTATCAAGGGGCTTTCTTCACTCCGCCGCAGTGGGTGGAACTCTCGCAACGTTACCTGGCCGAAGAACTGGGCGAGGATTGGCAGCAACAATACTACGTCTGGGACTGCTGCGCCGGTACCGGCAACCTGCTCTACGGCCTCACCGAACCCTACCGTGTGTGGGCCTCGACACTCGACCACGGCGACGTGCAAGTGATGAAGAACCGTGCCGCCGACGGCGAGCTGAACCTGCTGGAGAAACACATTTTTCAATTTGACTTTCTGAATGACTCATTCGACGCACTGCCGGATAGTCTCCGTGCTGTTATAGACGACCCAGAGAAACGTAAGCGGCTTGTGGTGTATATAAACCCACCGTATGCGGAAGCGGGAAGCACCTATAATAAGGATGCCAAAGTTGGAGTAAGCAATAAGACACGTGCACACCGGGACTATACGGTAGGAATAGGCACCTATGCCAAGAGAGAATTATTTGTGCAGTTCTTTATGAGGATATATCGCGAACTCTCTCCAGGGGTCCTTGCAGAATTTTCAACTTTGAAAATTCTGCAAGGACCCTACTTTCGCGAGTTCAGAAAAGCATTCCAAGCGCAGCTTGGTCGAAATTTTTTAGTACCTGCAGATTCTTTCGACAATGTGAAGGGACAATTCCCTATCGGCTTCTTCATCTGGCATCTCGACAAAAAAGTAATATTCGAGGAGACAGAATCTGATATTTACAATCGCGATAGTGAGCAAATAGGGTCTAAAATAATATGTAGCTATGATAAATCCATAATGCTCAATGATTGGTTACGCTACACCTGGAAAACAAAGGATGTACCTATCGGATGGGTGGTATGCAACGGCAATGACTTCCAGCACCAAAACGAAGTATGCATCCTTACGCAGCCGAGCAACAAAACCTCAACATTCTTCAAACCCATTACCCGTGTTAACTTCTTGCACAGTTGTATTTATTTTTCAGTAAGAAAAGTTATCGAAGCTACCTGGCTCAACGACCGTGACCAGTTTCTATATCCTGACGACGGATGGCAAAAGGATTTTGAATTTCAAACCGACTGTCTTGTCTATGCACTCTTCTCCAATGCCAACAACATACGTAGCGACAAAGGCACCAACCATTGGATACCATTTACCGAGGCAGAGGTAGGGGCGCAAGACAACTTCGAAAGTCACTTTATGAGCGACTACCTGGCATATGGTGGTCCGCGGGTGTCTCACCCGCGGAATGAGAGCCAGTACTCACTTTTCAACGACGACCGCAGGCGGGATGCCAGCGTACCATTCCGACCGCTGGAACACCTGTCGCCGGAGGCCAAAGCCGTGATGTCGGCTGGACGCAACCTGTGGCAGTACTACCACCGGCAGCCCAACGCCAATCCCAACGCAAGCTACTACGACATCCGCCTCCACTTCCAGGGCACCAAGATCTCCAAGAGCGGCAAAGTACAAATGAACACCGAAAGCACCGACGCACACTACACCACCCCGCTGAACGACCTCCGCCAGGCCATGAAACACCTCGCAGCCCACATCGAGCCCAAAGTCTATGAATACGGCTTCCTGAAATGAGGCAACGCTTCCAAACCACATCGCAGATTAGTGACATTGTCTGGCGTATTTTGTCTGTTTGTAACAAATTTCTTACTTTTGCAGCATGAACGGAACCATAAGAAGTGTTACATATACTAAAGAATTTGAGATGTTTTACGAGAAACTCTCACCCAAAGTGCGTGAAAAATACGACTATGTTTTCGGGATAATCCTAACGAAGTATGTCGTAAGCACAAAATTTGTGAAACGACTGGAAATACGGAGTTTTACGAGATGCGCGTGTCTTTGACCAGCAACGAATACCGAACGGTTGTTTTTGCCATTGATGCCAACAACTTTATGGAGTGCCGGAAAATCGTACTGCTCAACTCTTTCGTAAAGAAAAGCACCAAACAGTATAATGCTGAAATTAAAAAAGCAGAAAGATTGCTAAAAGAATGGGAGGAAAGTCTATGATACAAATAAGCGAAGAAAAATGGGCCAAAATGCCAAAAATTGAAGACCACCTGACCGAGACCTACGGTGAACCGGGGACTGCGAGTCGTAAGGAGTTCGAAGCCAAGACTGAGGCCTGGTACTATGCCGAACTGCTGCGCGAAGAGCGCAAACGCCAGAAACTGACGCAACAGCAACTGGGCGAGCGCATTGGCAAGAAACGAGAGTATATCTCGGCTCTCGAAAAGGGGCAGACCGATATGCAGCTCTCGACGTTCATGCTCATAGCCAACGCACTGGGGCTGAAGTTCTCGCTGGTGGTGGGATAAATATTGTTTTTATTTTTGAAACCATAGGATTATGGCTAAATTTCAGATTGGCGACAAGGTTAAGTTTTTGAACGCTATCGGCGGCGGAGTTGTGACCCGAATCACCGACGACTTTGTGTTCGTGCAGGATGATACGGGCTTCGACATGCCGATGCCACCCACAGAGCTTATACGCATGGCTGACATGAGCGGCGCGGGCAAGATGTTCAACATCAGCGACCAGCAGTTGGCGGATGGCACCCAACAAACTATTGACAGCGACCGGCAGCCGACTGGCAGCGTTTTCGTTCAGAAGAAAGCCGACACCGTGGAGGGTCTGCAGGAGACCGTGAAGCAGCTGCAGTCGCAGGTGGCAAAGCTGAAAGACCAGGTGGCAAAGCTGAAACGGCAGTTGGAGGCTGCCCGGAGGCAAGGTGCCGACGTACTGGCAAACAACATACTGCTGCAACACATGGTGGGCAACGGCGAAGCCGAAGTCGATCTGCATATCGAGAAACTGTGCGAAAATCCCGCCGAACTGGCACCGCACGAGGCTTTCCAAACTCAGATGCGATACTTCCGCACCTGCCTTAACCACGCCTTCGAACACCACCTGAAAAAAGTCACTTTCATCCACGGCGTGGGTCGCGGCATACTGAAGGACGAGATTACATCCGAGCTGAAGAAATACGACAACATAGCCGTGATGGACGCGCCTATGCGAAAATACGGCGTGGGAGCCGTGGAGGTGTATTTCAAAAGCGACCAGTAACCTGTTTCGGCATCTCCGACCACTTCCAATCCTCAACACGTTTATTTTTCAAACGTTCAATCAAACAGTATCATATCGCAACCTCTTAAAATTGCCCTGAAAGGGCATAAACATATTTAGCCCAATGGCAGCGCCTTGGGTAAATCAACAAGTTGCAAATAACGCCCTATACGGGCAAAACCTTAAGTTTAACTCATATTAATTGCTGAATACCAAGAACTGACAGTTCAAAAATCAAAAACAAAATGAAAAAAACACTCTTAATCGCAACCGCATGCCTGATGCTTCTCACGGCCTGCAACCAGAAAAGCCAAACTCAGTCCAACAACTGCGACAACATCTACCAGTTCAGTGTCGTCGACGGCAACCACGACACAGTGAGCCTCGCCAACTATAGCGGCAAAGTGCTGCTTGTGGTCAACACCGCCACGCAGTGCGGTTTCACTCCGCAGTACGAAGAGCTGGAGCGGCTCTACAACAAATACCGCAGCCAGGGATTCGAAATTCTCGACTTCCCGTGCAACCAGTTTGGCGGCCAGGCTCCCGGCTCCTACGACGACATCCACAGCTTCTGCACCCTCAACTACAATATTTCTTTCCCGCAAATGGACAAAATTGAGGTCAACGGCAACGGCCCCGACGTGTCGCCTCTCTATACCTGGCTCAAAAGCAAAGCCCCCTTTGGCGGATTCGACCTGAACGACCCTATCGGCGCATACCTCGACCAGATGTTCCGCTCGCAGGACAGCCTCTACGACCAAAATCCCGACATTAAATGGAACTTCACCAAGTTCCTCATCGACCGCGACGGCAACGTGAAAGCTCGTTTCGAACCCACCGCCAAGGCCGACGAAATCGACGCCGCCATAGCCGCCCTGCTTTAGACCGTCGCCTTGACGAGTATCAGCAAACTGACATACGCTACACAATGAACATCGAGGACTATCGCAATTACTGCCTGTCGCTGGGCGACGATGTCGAAGAACGAATGCCTTTCACCGCTTTCCGCTATGCATCACACATTCTGGTATTCTACGTGTGCGGCCACATGTTTTCGTTTTTCGACTGCGACAACTTCACAACCGTCACACTCAAGTGCCAGTCCGACCGTATTGACGAACTGAAAGAACGTCATCCGTGCATCGGCAAACCATTCAACGAGTCGCCAAAACATTGGATTGGCATTGATCCCGAAACTGCACCGGACGAGCTGCTGAAGACACTGACTCTTAACTCGTACAATATTGTGAAAGCAAAATATGCAAAAGAGTGACTATCGACCTGTGGTTGGTGCATGTCGCAACTTTCACTCATCTGACTTTAACTGAATAATTAATTATGGACAGACGGGAGTTTATCAAGAAATCCGCCATGGCCGCAGCTGCCGGTGCCGTTATGGCCACGCCGATAGGCTCGGTAATGGCACACGAAACAAACATCTCACACAACAACAATAGCCGCACAATGAAAACACTGCTCATAAACGGAAGCCCGCGGACAAACGGCAACACGAACCTCGCCCTCGCCGAGGCCGCAAAACAATTGGCCAAAAACGGTATCGACAGCGAACTGCTTCAAATCGGCCACAAAGCCATTCACGGCTGCATCGCCTGCAACCACTGCTACAACACGGGCCGCTGCGTGTTCGACGACGACCTGTGCAATCAGGCCATCGACCTAATGTCGCAGTGCGATGCCGTCATCGTGGGTTCGCCCACCTACTATGGCCAACCCAACGGAACTGTGCTTAGCCTCATCCAGCGCATGAGCTATGCCGCCTCTAACGTGATGCAGAACAAGCCAGCCGCAGCCGTGGCCGTATGTCGCAGGGGTGGAGCCACCGCCGTCTACCAAACACTGCTTATGCCATTCCAGATGCAAAACATGCCCATTGTCACCTCTCAGTATTGGAACATCGTCTATGGCCGCACCGAGGGCGAAGCCGCTCTCGATGACGAAGGATTGCAAACCATACGCACCATGGCCGACAACATGGCCTTCCTGCTTAGAAAAATCCATGCCGACGGCTCTCCAGCCTACCCCACACGCGAGGCTCACAAAGCCACCTCGTTCATCAAGTAGGCACCTGTAATCTGTGATTAGTGAATGCCACAGGTCACTTTCTCACAATAACGCTGCCGCTACCCTGATGGGTGGCCAGTATCAGCACCTCGGCTATCTGCACGTGGGCCGGTGCATTTGAGGCATATACTGCCACGTCGGCTATATCGTCGCCCGTGAGGGGTTTTATGCCCTTATACACGCTGGCGGCACGTTCGCCGTCGCCATGGAAACGAGTGCGGCTGAAGTTGGTCTCGACAAGGCCGGGCTTGAGGTTTGTCACTCTGATGGCCGTATTTGCCACGTCAAGCCGTAGTCCGTCGGTGATAGTTTTCACAGCCGATTTGGTGGCGCAATAGACGTTGCCGTTGGCATATGCCGCATCGCCCGCCACCGACCCGATGTTGATGATATGGCCGCTGTCGCGTTTCACCATTCCCGGAACCACGAGCCGCGTCATCGTCAGCAGCCCCTTGATGTTAGTGTCGATCATCGTGTCCCAGTCGTCATAGTCGCCCTCATATTCAGGCTCCAAACCGAGAGCCAACCCCGCATTGTTCACCAGAACGTCAATAGCCTGCCACTCTGCCGGCAAACTCTCTATGCACTTGGTCGCAGCCTCACGGTCGCGCACGTCAAACACAAGCGTCAACACCTGTGTACCCCGCGAAGCAAGGTCGTTTCCTATTTCGGCCAGACGCTCGGCGTTGCGTCCCGTGATGATAAGCCGGTCGCCATTTGCCGCGAATTTTCTGGCACACGACAACCCGATGCCGCTTGTGGCACCCGTAATCAATACTGTCTTGTTCATTTGCTTTCAGTTTTTTCTCTTTGTAACGCACTTTTGCCCGCTTTTATTGCCTCTCTCCATCCCCGAAAGCAATATCGGCGGTGTGTTTGGCGTTACTTAACCAAACAACAGTCATTATGGAAATTCTCCCCTACCGCCACGAGGTGAAATACTACGAGTGCGACCGTATGGGCATCACCCACCACAGCAACTATATCCGCTTCATGGAAGAGGCGCGCGTCGATTGGATGGACCAACTCGGCTTCGGATTCGAACGTATGGAAACCGAGGGTGTGGTGTCGCCAGTGGTGAGCGTAGAGTGCCGCTACAGGCAACCGTCCACGTTCAAGGATGTGATTGAGATAAGCGTCCGAGTGGCGGAAACCACACCTCTCAAAGTCGTTTTCGACTACACCATGAAAGTAGGAGACCGAACGGTGTGCACAGCCAACAGCACCCACTGCTTTCTCGAAAACGGGCGTCCAATATCGCTCGAAAAACGCTTTCCCGATTTCTACGCCCGCGTAATGAATTCCATTCACTAATCACCAATCACTCCCACCAGCATGAGCACACAAATCACCATAGGCAACCTCACCCTCGGCGGCGGCGCGCCTGTACGAGTACAGTCGATGACCAACACCGACACCATGGACACTCAGGCCACCGTCGACCAAACTCTCCGGCTCGCCGAACGCGGCTGCGAGATTGTGCGTATCACCGCGCCCGACATCAAAGCCGCCGAAAACCTCGGACGCATCAAAGAGCGCCTGCTCTCATTAGGATGCAACGTTCCCATCGTGGCCGACATACACTTCAACCCCAAAGTGGCCGAAGTGGCCGCTTCGCTCGTCGAAAAAGTACGCATCAACCCCGGCAACTACACCGACCGCAACACAGGCAAAACCGACTTCTCCGAGACCGAATACAACGACCAGCTAAAACGAATAGCCGACCGCATCGCTCCTCTCATCGACATCTGCCGCCATCACCACACTGCTATCCGCATCGGCACCAACCACGGCTCTCTTTCCGAACGCATACTCTCACGTTATGGCAACACCCCCGAAGGCATGGCCCAATCGGCAATCGAGTTCGCCCTCATCTGCCGTGATCTCGACTTCCACCAGCTCGTCTTCTCCATGAAAGCCTCCAACGTGAAGGTTATGGTCGACAGCACCCGCCTCTTCGTTGCGAAAATGCACGCACTGCACCTCGACTACCCCATCCATCTCGGCGTTACCGAGGCGGGCGATGCACTGCAAGGACGGCTCAAGAGCGCCGCCGGCATTGGCGCACTCCTCCTCGACGGCATTGGCGACACCATCCGCGTCTCTCTGACCGAACCGCCCGAAGAAGAAATCCCCGTAGCCTACGCAATCCTGCAGGCCGTCGGGGCACGCATCACCCAAGCCGAATATATCGCCTGCCCCTCCTGCGGACGCACCCAATACGACATCCAACAGGCACTCCGCCTAATCAAAAACGCCACCTCGCACCTGCAGGGCATCAAAATCGGCGTTATGGGCTGCATCGTCAACGGCCCCGGCGAAATGGCCGATGCCGACTATGGCTATGTAGGTTCTGGCCGCGGCAAGGTCACTCTCTACAAAGGACAAAAACCCGTACTCACCAACATCGCCCAGGAAGAAGCCGTTGACCGGCTCGTACAGCTTATCAAGCAGTCGGGCGACTGGACCGAAAGAGATTGACACCGCACCAGCTACTCACCGTAAAGATTGAGTATCTCGTAAGGAGATCCTACCGCTTTTATGAATTTCAGCATATCGTCCACGGATATCACCAGCGAGGCCCGGTTGTCGTTGGGATGAAAGCTCACTTTCGTGGCATCCAGCAGGTTTCGGTCTACAAACAACGTCACATCGCGTCGCTCGTCGTTCACAAGCGCAAAGAGCGACACCGAGCCGGGCCGCACACCAAGACAGCGCATTAGCCGCTCCTCCGACGCAAAGCTCAACTTGCCCTGATGCAGACGGTGCTCCAAGTCGTGAATGTCCATCGGATGGCGCGAGTCCATGATAACCAGATAGTGCCGGTTGCCCTTGTGGTTGCGAAAAAAAAGATTCTTGCAAAGCGTGGTCCCCTCGCCACGATAAAACTGCGCCGCAATCTCTATCGTCGGTGCCTCGGGATGTTCGTAGTAGTCAAAGGTGATACCCAAGCGTTCGAGGGTTTCATAGACTTTTGGCTGTCCTATCATACTCTTGTTTTTTACTTGAATAACTGCCATCGAAACGTTTTATTGCACTCTTATGTGTTACATTTTCGCATATTTGCAATCTCAAACACAAAGTCACCGTTCTCATGGACATCACACTATCAGGCCATTACACCTATCGACGGCTACTCTCCACGGCAGCGCCGTGCGTGGTTATGATGCTTGTGTCGTCTGTCTATGGCATCATCGACGGGCTTTTCATTTCCATTTTCGCTGGCAAGACAGGTTTCGCCGCCGTCAACGTTATGTGGCCTGCCTTAATGGTGGTTGGCGCGATAGGACTTATGGTGGGCAGCGGCGGAGCGGCTCTTTTGGGAAAAATAAAAGGTGAGGGCAACAATCCTAAAGCCAATCACGTTTTCAGCATCCTGATTGCGTTTATCGTGTCCGAGGGCATACTCCTGTCAGGCCTGTTTGCCCTTTTATGTCCATCTCTGGCCCGACTTCTGGGGGCAGACTCGGTCATGCTCGCCGACTGTGTACGCTATGGCCGCATCTGCATGCTCGGCATGCCGTTCTTCATGCTGCAAAATGCCTTCCAGTCTTTCTATATGGCTGCCGAATGTCCCAAACTCGGAACTTGGATGAGCATAGCATGCGGAGCTGTCAACATCGCTCTCGACGCTCTCTTTGTGTGGATTCTCGCTTGGGGCGTAACGGGGGCGGCCATAGCCACCGTCATAGCGCAGATTGTGGGAGGTGTGTTTCCTCTCGTTTATTTCGCGTCCAGACGGCTTAACCGTGGCTCTCTGCAACTTAATAACTTATGGTCACCACGACGGCAAAAAAACCTGACACTCAACCCATGGCCCTACATAAACAAAGCGTGCTCAAACGGTCTCTCGGAATATGTCGGCAACATTTCGCTCAGCATCGTCAGCATTTGCTACAATATCCAGCTTATGCGCTACATCGGTCAGGATGGCGTGGCTGCCTATGGTGTGGTTATGTATCTGGCCTACCTTCTTTCGGCTTTTTTTCTTGGCTACGACATTGCCCTCACCCCTGTCATCGGCTACCAATACGGAGCGGACAATATCCAAGAGCAAAAATCCATTCTGAGAAAATCTTTCCGCCTTATCTTGATCGCAGGCATCGCGCTTACGCTGGCCGCCGAACTGACAGCCGACACCACAGCACGGCTTTTTGTCGGCTATGACGGCCCACTGGCCGCACTCACCACACGGGCCATCCGCATCTATTCACTCTGCTTTCTGATATGCGGCTGGAACATGTTTGTTTCCGCTCTCTTTACAGGACTGCTAAACGGCCTTGTAAGCGCAACGGCCTCCTTTATGCGCTCTATTGTTTTCGAGATGGCCGCCGTGTGGGCTCTCCCCGCCGTGGCTGGCATCGACGGCATTTGGTGGGCTGTCAATCTGGCCGAATTGCTCACCCTGCTGTTCAGCGTTTTTCTGCTATTCCGCCATGTTCCACACCTTTTGCGATAGCTATCACTCTCCCTAATTATGATTCCATTCTCCTTTTTTCACCCGTTTTTAAGCAAATAACTCAAAAATAATCATATCTTTGCATTCCGACAACTTCATTGTGAAGTCGTTTTAATTAATTAATAAATATATATTTAACAAAACAACAACAAAAATGAAAACAGCCTATAACTTCAACGCGGGTCCTTGCGTCCTGCCGAAACAGGCCATTGAGAACACCATCAAGGCCCTCTACGACTTCGACAACACCGGCATCGGTATCGCCGAAATAAGCCACCGCACCCCCGGTTGGGAAAAACTCATGGCCGACACCCGTCAGCTGTGGCGCGACCTGCTCAACATCCCCGAAGACTACGAGGTTCTCTTCCTCGGCGGCGGCGCCAGCACCCAGTTTATGGCCGTTCCCGCCAACCTGCTCAACAAGAAAGCTGCCTACCTGCAGACCGGCGTTTGGGCAAAGAAAGCCGCCAAAGAGGCTAAACTGTTCGGCCAGGTCGAGATCGTGGCCAACAGCGAGGACAAGACCTACAGCTATGTGCCGAAGGGCTACTCCATCCCGATGGATGCCGACTACTTCCACATCACCACAAACAACACCATCTACGGTACCGAAATCAAGTACGACATGGATTGCCCCATCATGCTCGTGGCCGATATGAGCTCCGACATCATGAGCCGTCCCGTCGATGTGAAAAAATACGGTCTCATCTATGGCGGTGCACAGAAGAACGTGGGGCCTGCCGGCGTCACCTTCGTCATCGTGAAGAAGGACATCCTCGGCAAGATCACCGACCGTCAGTACATGAACCCGCTGCCCACCATGGTCGACTATCGCACCCATGCCGCCGAAGAAGCCAAGAACATCTCCATGTTCAACACTCCTCCGGTGCTCAACATCTACATGATGTACGAAACCCTGAAGTGGGTCAAGGAAACCATCGGCGGCGTTGCCGAAATGAACAAGATCAACAGCAAGAAAAGCGCTCTCCTCTATGAGGAAATCGACCGCAACAGCATGTTCGTCGGCACAGCCGAGAAAGAGGACCGCTCCATCATGAACCACTGCTTCGTTATGGCTCCCGGCCACGAGGACAAGCAGGACGCTTTCATGGCTTTCGCCAAGGAGCGCGGCATGGTCGGCATCAAAGGTCACCGCTCGGTCGGCGGTTTCCGCGCCAGCCTCTACAACGCCTGCCCTATCGAGGCCGTCGAGGCTCTCGTCCAGTGCATGCAGGATTTCGAAAAACAAAATCGGTAGATTTTGAGTGACCAGTGACCTGTGATCTGAGAGGGTTGCATTTCACTGGTTACAGTTTTTGATATTGCGTAATGTTACACAACGAACTAAACGCCTGGAGGGAAAGTATTGACCTGGTGAAAAAGGTTTATTCGATGACTGAGAGTTTTCCCATATCGGAACAGTTCGGTTTGACGTCCCAAATAAGACGTGCCGCAGTGTCGATTCCTTCCAATATTGCAGAAGGATGTGGGAGAAACAGCGATAAGGAACTTATGCGTTTTTGCTGGATAGCAATGGGATCCTTGTCGGAGGTCGAAACTCAGGCAATTATAGCGAGAGAGTTAGGATATGTGGAAGATATAGAGGAAGTGGAAACTGATATACGCAAAGTCAGAAAAATTTTGTCAGGATTTATTAATTATTTACAAAACAAACAGACCTGCTGAATAGGACTTTTAATCACTGGTCACAGATCACTGGTCACAGATCACTGGTCACAGGTCACAGGTCACAATTCACAATTCACAATTCACAAAAACAATGAAAGTTTTAATTGCAACAGAAAAGCCTTTCGCCAAGGTTGCCGTCGACGGCATCCGCGAAGTGGTGGAGAAAAACGGCTATGAGCTGGCTCTCCTTGAGAAATATACCGACGTGAACGATCTCTACAAGGCCGTTGCCGATGCCGACGCACTTATCGTCCGCAGCGATAAGGTGACCAAAGAGGTCATCGACCACGCCAAGAACCTGAAGATCGTTGTCCGCGCCGGCGCCGGATTCGACAACCTCGACCTCGAGGCTTGCACCGCCAAAGGCATCGTGGCTATGAACACCCCCGGCCAGAACTCCAACGCCGTGGCCGAACTCGTAATGGGTATGCTCGTCTATGCCGTGCGTAACTTCTTCAACGGCAAGAGCGGCTCCGAACTCATGGGCAAGAAACTCGGCATCCTCGCCTTCGGCAACGTGGGACGCAACGTGGCCCGCATCGCCAAAGGCTTCGGCATGGAAGTTTACGCCTACGACGCATTCCTCACCGCCGACCAGATCAACGCCAGCGGCATGGCCACCGCCGTCGCCAACCAGGAAGCTCTGTTCGAGACCTGCGACATCGTTTCGCTCCACATCCCCGCTACCGCCGAGACCAAGCAGAGCATCAACTACGCTCTCGTCGGCAAAATGCACAAAGGCGGCATCCTGGTCAACAGCGCACGCAAGGAAGTCATCAACGAGCCCGAACTGCTCAAGCTGATGGCCGAGCGCACCGACCTGAAATACATCACCGACATCATGCCCGACGCTGACGCCGAGTTCAAGGCTTTCGAAGGCCGCTACTTCGCCACACCCAAGAAAATGGGTGCCCAGACCGAAGAGGCCAACATCAACGCCGGCATCGCAGCCGCCAACCAGATTGCCGACTTCTTCAAGACCGGCAACAAGAAGTTCCAGGTGAACAAATAAAACGGCGCATTGTCAGCGAACAGTGGTCAGTGGTCGGTTTCGGTCGACCACTGACCTTTTTTTGTGACATGTCATTTGTCTAATCACCAATCACCAATCACCTTGCTCGCCATCTTCAACCCCGAACACGACCTCTGCTTGGCCAACGGCGACGCGAACTACATGCCGCCCGCGTCGGCTCTTCGCTTCGCGCACAATTGCGCCCACGTTATGAAGGCCGTCTATGGCGACGGCTGCGTGGCCGTGGCCGCCGACGATGTTGACGACACTGTGCTGCGGGCGATCGGCTGCGACACCGGCTCGCAACATTCGCCGCGTGTTGTGGCATGGGGATGGGATGCCTCGCTGGTCCGGCGGCTCGCGAAGAGGGGTGTGCCGCGCGAGTTGCTACCAACCGACAGCGAGATTGCCACCATACGCGATTTGTCTC
>CAJONE010000038.1 GCA_905235855.1 uncultured Bacteroidales bacterium | reverse complement strand
ATGTGCTCGAACCAGAAGGCCGGCACCTCAACCGCCGTTTCTTCACGTTCATCGAACAAAAACGCCCCTATATAGTGTTGAAATGGGCCGAGACCGCCGACGGTTTCATGGCACCCGACAAGCATTCACGCAACAAGGTCGCCAATTTTACGGACAAGCACCGCTACTGGATCAGCTCTCCCGCACAAACACGCCTATCGCACAAATGGCGTACCGAGGAGGCTGCCATTCTCGTGGGGTCGCAGACCTTTATTGACGACCGGCCACAACTTACCGCAAGGCTTTGGGCGGGCCAAAACCCTGTCCCGATAGTCCTCGACCGTCGCAACCGAGTAACCGATGTGCCACAACACTGGATGCATCTGCACTGTGAAACAGTCGAACAGGCTATTGCCGAAATCTACAATGCCGGACTGCAGTCAGTGATAGTAGAAGGTGGGAGCCAAATACTCAATGCATTTCTGACCACCGGGCTTTACGACGAGATACGTGTCTTCAAAAGCACACAAATCCTCGGCAGCGGACTTCCCTCCCCTACCCTATCACGCGTTATAGGCAACGTCGAATATTACTGAACCAAGTCTTCACGACAAACGGAATCAGCAGCAGACCACAAGAATAAATCTGTCTCGATTTCGCTCAATCTTAGCACTTGTCTGTCTAGAAGTTACGGTTGCAACTGGCAAATCGCGTTTTTTGTTTTTTGTATAAAAGATTTGCCAATTGAAAAATTATCAGTACTTTTGCAACGAATTTGAGAGGGGACGAGAGTCCCCTTCTTTTATGCAACACATAGAATGATAGACAAACTCAAAGTTATGGGGTTAGTTAAGGACAGCTTAGCAGAAAGCCCTCTGTTTCTTGTAAACATGAAGATAACCCCTGACAACCGAATTTTCATCGACATCGATGGCGACAACGGTGTTACGATAGACGACTGCATAAACTTGAGCCGTACAGTAGAGAACAGCCTGAACCGCGACGAGGAGGACTTCGAACTCAACGTTTCCTCGGCTGGTGCCGATTCGCCACTCAAAATGCCACGCCAATACGTGCGTCACGTAGGGCGTACCCTTTCGGTCGAAACAAACGAGGGCGAAAAAGCCGAAGGCACTCTAACCGCAGCCGACGAAAACGGCATAACCGTAAAGACACACGGCTCGAAACGTCAGCCGTCCGAGGAATTGCATTTCCAGTACGGCGATATCAAAACGGCCCACGTGGTCATAAAATTCTAAATCCGAATTCAAACAATACATTTTATAAACAAATGAAGACGCAAGATCTTATTGAATCATTTTCCGAATTCAAAGAGTTAAAGAATATCGACAGGGAAAGGTTGATGCGCATTATTGAAGAGGTTTTCCGTGCTGCCCTATCCAAACGCTTTGGCACCGACGACAACTTCAATATCATCGTAAACATCGACAAGGGCGAGCTTGAGATTTTCCGCAACCGCCTCATTGTCGAAGACGACCAGCTGAAAGACCCCAAACGCGAAATTGCATACTCCGAGGCCGTAAAGATTGAAAGCGACTTTGAGGTAGGCGAAGAAGTTTCCGAGCCTATATATATGACCGAGTTCGGACGCCGCGAAATACTCACCATTCGTCAAAATCTGGTCTCAAAAGTTCAGGACTACGAGAAATCGCTCGTTTTCCAGAAATACAAGGAGCGTGTTGGCGAAATCATCGTCGGAGAGGTTTATCAGCCCTGGAACAAGGAAATCGTCGTTTTCGACGAGGACAAAATCGAACTCACGCTTCCCAAAAGCGAACAAATTCCAACCGACCACTACCACAAGGGCGACACGGTAAGAGCTGTGGTGCTGAAAGTCGAAATGCGCAACAATACCCCTGCAATCATACTTTCGCGCACATCACCAATTTTCCTCGAACGCCTGATGGAAGCCGAGGTTCCGGAGATTTACGATGGCCTGATTACAATAAAGAACATTGTCCGCGTGCCTGGCGAAAGGGCCAAAATCGCTGTCGAGAGCTACGACGACCGCATTGACCCTGTTGGAAGCTGCGTAGGTGTGAAGGGAAGCCGCATCCACGGTATTGTACGTGAACTGCACAACGAAAACATCGATGTTCTGAACTACACCCCACGCACCGATTTGATGATTCAACGCGCATTGAGCCCCGCAAAGGTGTCGAATATCGTCATTGACGAGGAGAACAAGAAAGCCCGAGTCTATATGGAACCCGAACAGGTTTCGCTCGCCATTGGCAAGGGTGGCCACAACATCAAACTGGCCAGCAAACTGGTGGGCTATGAGATTGAGGTCTACAGAGACACCGACGAGGATTTGGACGATGTCGACCTGCAAGAGTTCAACGACGAAATCGACCAGTGGATTATCGATGTCCTTGTGGGCATCGGTTGCGACACGGCCAAAAGCGTTCTGAACATCTCTAAAGAAGACCTTCTGAAACGCACAGACCTCGAAGAGGAAACCATTGACCATGTTTTGAAAGTGCTGAAATCCGAATTTGAGGATTAATTTCGTAGTTCAAAACATTTCAATTTCAAATATTCAACTTTCTTTTTGCTGATGGCAGACGAACCGAAAAACATAAGACTTAGCAAAGCGGCCAAGGAACTCAACGTGAGCATACAGACCCTCGTTGATTTTCTCGATACCAAAGGTCATACAGTTGTCCTTAACCCCAACGTGAAACTTACCCCCGAACAATACGAACTGGTTGCGGCCAAGTTCCAAACGGAGCGTGAAGTGCGCGAGCAGGCCGAGATGATTGAGATGCCGGTAAACGGGGAATCCGTATCGATTGAAGCAGAAGAACCCAGCAAGTCCCAGCCCGCCGATACGGCAGCCGATGAGGTTATAATAAAAAATGTCCTTGTCGAGAAACCGGTTTCCAGCAAGCAGCCATCCGAAAGCGTCAAGCCTGTCAAGCCAGTCAAACCAGTCAAACCAGTCAAGCCTGTCGCTACCGAAAAACCAGTTGAAGCACCTGTCGCAGAAAAAGAGACCGAGGTAAGCGACCCGACACCCGCGGCCGATGTCGCTCCCGCCGTTGAGGAGATAGACAAACCGGTGACTGTTCAGGCCGAAGATGTCAATACGGAAGAAGAAGAGAGCGAAGCAAGAATAGGATTGAAAATCATTGACAAAATCGATCTTTCATCCATCCCATCCTCAACCGCGCCCAAGAAGTCCAAAAAATCCAAATCGCAAAAAGAGGGCAAGGAAACCAAAGCCCCAAAAACCGATAACCATACCAAAGAAAGTTCAAAACTGGTCAGTAAAACAGCCCCTGTAGAACAGAAAACCGAACCGCAGCCGACACCACCAGCACCCGAGCACGAAAAGAACGAGAAAAAAGTTGAGTTCATACCAACCGAATATCAGAGACTCGAAGGACCGAAGGTTATCGATAAAATCGACCTTTCGCAAGTAGATAAAGGGCGTACCGATGGCGAGAGAAAACGCCGCAAACGCATCCGCAAAGACGGTGTGAAAGTCGACAGCAACAGCATCGGAGCCACACTGACCTCGGAACCGAGAAAAGACAAGACATCCGCCAAGGACAAAAAGTCAGAGAAAACCAGCAAGAAGAAAGGTTCCGACAAGAAAAAGGTTGAAATCGACGAGAACGAGATTGAGAAGCAGATACGCGACACCCTCGCAAGATTGGGTAGCAAAGGCAAATCGCAGACATCCAAACACAACCGTGAGAAGCGCCAGAAAGTGCATGCTCAGATGGAAGAGGAGATGCTGCACGAGATGGAAAACCAAAAGGTTCTTCAGGTGACGGAATTCGTCACGGCCAACGAATTGGCCACAATGATGAATGTGCCGGTCACAAAAATCATATCCACATGTATGTCAGTTGGCATATTCGTCAGCATCAACCAGCGCCTCGATGCCGAGACAATAAAGCTAATCGCCGACGAGTTTGGTTTCGAGATAAGTTTTGCGTCAGAGGATGTGGTCAACACCATCCAGCAGATTGAGGAGGAGGACCGTCCGGAGGACATGGTGCCACGCAATCCCATCATCACTGTCATGGGGCACGTAGACCACGGCAAAACCTCCCTGCTCGACTATATCCGCAAGACCAACGTCATCGCTGGCGAGGCAGGAGGCATAACCCAGCATATCGGTGCCTACGAGGTTCAAACCGCCGACGGACGCAAAATCACATTCCTTGACACACCTGGTCATGCCGCATTCACCGCAATGCGTGCTCGCGGTGCCAAGATGACCGACATAGCCATCATCGTCATCGCATCAGACGACAAGATAATGCCACAGACTGTCGAAGCCATCAACCACGCACAGTCGGCTGGCGTTCCGATTGTTTTCGCAATCAACAAAATCGACAAACCAGGCGCAGACCCCGACCGCATAAAAACCGAACTTGCCAACATGAACCTCCTGATCGAAGAGTGGGGAGGCAAATACCAAAGTCAGGATATAAGCGCCAAGAAAGGTATCGGTGTGGAGGAACTGCTCGAGAAAGTTATCCTGCAGGCAGATATCATGGAGTTGAAAGCCAATCCCAACAAGCGGGCCAAAGGTGTGGTTATCGAAAGTTCGCTCGATAAGGGACGCGGCTACGTGGCCAAGCTGCTGGTACAGGACGGCACAATCCGAAAGGGCGACCCGATTGTTGCCGGTGCCATTTCCGGACGTGTACGCGCCATGTACAACGAGCGCAACCAAGAAGTCCTTTCAGCTGGCCCGTCACAGCCTGTGCTGCTGCTTGGTCTGACAGGGGCCTGTCAAGCCGGCGACACATTCAATATCACCGAAAACGAGAAAGAAGCAAAAGACATTGCCGCCAAGCGCACACAGCTGCAACGCGAGATGGGGTTGCGCACCCAGACACACCTCACCCTTGAAGAAATCGGACGACGCCGTGCTCTCGGAAACTTCAAGGAACTCAACATTATCGTAAAGGGCGATGTCGACGGTTCGGTTGAGGCACTCAGCGACTCGTTGCTCAAGCTCAGCACCGAAGAGGTACAGGTCAATGTCATCCACAAGGCAGTCGGACAAATATCCGAAAACGACGTGATGCTTGCAATGTCGTCCGACGCCATTATCATCGGATTCCAAGTTCGCCCGTCTGTCGGTGCACGCAAAATGGCCGAAACCGAGCATATTGACATCCGACTCTATAGCATCATCTACGATGCCATCAACGAACTGAAAGACGCTATTGAGGGCATGCTCGCACCCGAAACTCAAGAGAAAATCGTGGCCAACCTCGAAATACGCGAAACTTTCAAAATCTCGAAAGTCGGCACCATCGCCGGGTGCATGTGCTTGGACGGCAAGATTAACCGCCAAAGCAACGTTCGCGTGATTCGAGACGGTATCGTAGTCTACACCGGCAAACTGGCCTCGCTCAAACGTTTCAAAGACGACGTCAAGGAGGTGGTCAGCGGACAGGACTGCGGCCTTAATATTGAAAACTACAACGACATCAAAGTCGGCGACATCGTTGAGGCCTACGAAACAATCGAAATACGGCGCAAACTCTGACCCCGTTCAGTCACGCGCCACAAAAGCCTCCTTAGTTCAACGGATAGAACGGAAGTTTCCTAAACTTTAAATGAGGGTTCGATTCCCCCAGGAGGTACGAAAGAAAACAAATAAAAATACAGCACAATGAAAATCTATCAGACTTCTGACATTCGCAACATCGCCCTCGTCGGCGGTGCCAAATCGGGCAAGACCACTATGGCCGAGGCTATGGCCTTCTGTGGCGGACTTATCAATCGCCGCGGAACGGTCGATGGCAAGAACACCATCAGCGACTACCGCGACATAGAGCTTGACCGCAAGTACTCGGTCGAGACGACGCTGATGTACACCGAGTTCGGTGGAAAGAAAATCAACATTCTCGATGTTCCGGGATTCGCCGACTATCAGGGTGAACTCGATGCTGCTCTCAACGTGGTGGAGGCCGCCGTGGTCGTTGTCAACGCTCAAAGCGGTGTTGAAGTGGGTACTGAGGTTGCCAACCGCTATGCCACAAAGCTCAACACCCCGATGATATTCGTTGTCAACCACCTCGATGCCGAGAAGGCCAATTTCGACGAGAGCGTCAACCAGCTTAAAGACTATTTTGGCGGAAAATGCACAGTACTTCAGTTCCCCACCAACGCCGGTTTGGGGTTCAACCAGATTGTCGACATTGTGACAAACAAGATGTACACCTTCAAAGATGGCAAGGCTACCGAGGAAGAGATTCCCGCCGCCTATGCCGACAAAGCTGCCGAGATGCGTATGGCTCTCGTTGAGGAAGCCGCTGCTGCCGATGATGCCCTTATGGAAAAATATTTTGAAAACGGCGACCTCACTCCTGATGAACTCACCAAGGCATTGAAGCTCGCCATCGACAAGCGCGACCTTTTCCCCATCCTCTGCTCTTCTGCCAAAGAGAATATGGGTATTGCCCGTCTGCTCGAATTCGTCTGTCAGAACGTACCCGCACCCAACGAGGTGGCCGAAGCCAAGAAAACCAAGTCGGGTCGTGAACTCAAGTGCGACAATGCCAACCCGACCGTGGCTTTCGCATTCAAGAGTGCCAAGGACAAGAACCTCGGAGAAATCACCTACCTGCGTATCTACGACGGCGAGCTGGCCGAAGCTCAGGATGTGGTCAACGCCTGCAACCAGAGCAAGGAGCGCGTGAGCCAGGTTCTCGTGTGCAGCGGCAAAGACCGTCAGCGTGTCGAGAAAGCCTGTGCTGGCGATATCGTCTGCACCATCAAACTGAAAGACGTTAAGATTAACCATACGCTTACTTCTGCCAAAAACGGCGACGATGCCGTTGAGGAAATAGTTTTCCCGACTCCAGTCTACACAGTGGCAGTAAAGGCCGCCAACAGCAACGACGACGAGAAAGTAGGTGCTGCGCTGAAAGACCTTGTCACATACGACCGCAGCCTCTCGCTCGAAAACAGCCGCGAGCTGCGTCAGGTGATTTTGGGTTGCCAAGGTGAGCTGCACCTCAACACCGTGAAGTGGTACTTTGAGAACCAGTACAAGCTGGCCGTCAATTTCACCGCCCCCAACATACCCTATCGCGAGACCATCACCAAGAGCGCCGAGGCCATGTACCGCCACAAGAAACAGTCGGGTGGCAGCGGCCAGTTCGGCGAGGTGCACATGCTCATTGAACCCTACTACGACGGTATGCCAAACCAGACCAAGTACCCCATCCGCGACACTCAGGAATATCCATTGGAGTGGGGCGGCAAGCTGGTGTTCAACAACTGCATCGTGGGCGGCTCGATCGACGCGCGTTTCATGCCTGCTATCCTCAAGGGTATCATGGAGAAGATGGAACAAGGTCCACTGACCGGCAGCTACGCCCGCGACATCGTCGTAAACATATACGACGGCAAGATGCACCCCGTAGACTCAAACGAAACGGCCTTCAAGATTGCCGGACGCACAGCCTTCCGCGAGGCTTTCAAGCAAGCCAACCCCAAGATTAAGGAACCTATCTACGATGTGGCTGTCACCGTTCCGAGCGAAAGCCAAGGTGGCGTAATGACCGACCTGCAGGGTCGCCGTGCCATAGTGATGGGCATGGATGCCGAGGGCAAGTACACCACGCTCCGTGCCAAAGCCCCGTTAGCCGAGATGAACCGCTATTGCACTGCTTTGAGTTCGCTCACCAGCGGCCGCGGCACCTTCACCATGACCTTCAGCAGCTACGAGCTTGTGCCCGCCGACGTACAGCAAGCCTTGCTCAAAGCCTACGAGGAAGCCTCCAACGAGGAAGAATAGTACTCGTAAACCCCAAGCCATAAGTCTCGAGAGAGACTTTTGGCTTCTAATAAATAAGGAACACCTGAGACTCACCCAAGCCGACAGAAACAAAATTGGCAATGCCGTTGTGTATATTGCGCAACAAGTTCATTTATTTTGAGATAAACCAAACTACTCAAGCTGCTCCACTTGATGGAGGAGTATAGCGTCAAGCGCTTCAAGACTCCATTCCTCGGTTCTCCTTTTGAGGTTTGGCAGGCTGGTTCGGTGGTCAAGGATATCTTTATCGGAATCTCGGTGTCCCCGTCATTCTTGATGGCTATGTGGAGAACGGCAAGACCTATATCAAAACCGCTACATCGTTCTCGGACAAAGACATTACTGTCATAGACGACATCTTATGTTGTTATGGTCGAATGACTGCCAAGCAGTTGGTGGAACTCACCCACCAGAAAGACGGTCTATGGTATGCCACCGCCGAGCGCAACCACCTATTTGAAAGTTTTGAGCAAAAAGTCACCAACAATTCCGACTGTCAGATTGATCTTGGTGAGTGTCTCACTGGCTGTAGTCAGGATTTATACAGCGGGCAAATGGGTTTCCTCAAAATGTCCCGCGCCTATGGAACGTGACAGCAGATTTCAAGAGGGAGCCATCCTCTATTTCGAACCATTCATTTTCCCCAATGGTGGCAAACCGAAGTCGAAATATTTCCTTGTGCTGAAGCTCATAAATGACTTCCTGCTACTAGCTTCCTTGCCCACATCCAAAGACCATATTCCGGAGTTTATCGAGAAACGCCACGGCTGAATCGAGCGTTCCGACATCAGTTTCAACTGCTATTACTTCGACCAATCGATTTCCATCTGTGACAACGGATTCTCCTTCCCTGTCGAGACATATGTATACGGTTTCCGCTTGCAGACATTCAACCTTAACGACCTGCTGTTGCTGGATGTGACCGAAAAAACCGCAATCGAAGAGTGCGGAATCTTGACCGATAGCGAACACCAAGCTCTCATCCGTTGCCTCTCCAACTCCCCCGAAGTGAAAAGAGGCTATCGCAAACTGTTAACTGAATATTATATTTGTGGCAATTAATGCCGATTGGGGTCTCCCTTGGGATAATTCTGATTGGTGGAATGCTCTTTACTGACATTCCCTTCCGAGTCGACATCTTTGACGTGCGAGTATTTGTCTCAGCAATCCACGTTGTCGAATGAGTTTTAGCCGTTTCGTTATTGGTAGCCTCATGAAGACCGCACTTCGATTCGTATTTATATTGGAGACTTACTTTAAGGTCTATTTTTGAATAATCCACTGCCATACGCTTGAAATTAAAAAAATCCCTATATTTTTTCTATTACATTGCCGACGTATTCACCGGTGATGACATTAACCACTTGTACATGGACGTATTGCTCGGTGATGTGGCTTAATGGTTTTTCCATCATCTTCAAGGATCTGATAATGGACATGGCTGCCGTTTTTATCATCGTCTTGCCGTGTATTGGACTTAGAACCAGAACTGTTCCAATCTCTTATATCTTTACTTGCCTCTGTGGGAGTGGCATAGTCTTGGATGTGGTTGTGTTTATTGCTCATTGTGCTTTCGCTATGTTATATCCCATTTAGCCCGTCGGTCTTATTCTAATTTTTTTTTACAAAGGTATGAACCATGTTCCATTCAAGATATGGCAAATGTTGCCATATGACAATATCTGCCGTACTTTAGAGTAATGCTGAATAGAGATTAAAGAAATCTTTGTCAAGGACTTTGCTAATGCGAAGCAATTGCTGTGTGTCAATGGATGGCTTGTTGTATAGACGCTGTAAAGTGCGTCTATCAATACCCAACTGGTCTACGAGCCACTGGTTTGTTCGCTTTTTGTGCCGTAATTCGTCGCGAATAAGGTTTCCAATGTGTATTTGCATTGTAGTTGCTATTTGCGCGCTTGGCTACCGATTCCCTGTGTTATTCCCACGGCCACATACAAAAAAGGAAGGCGAGCAAATCTCATCTTCCAGTCTGCGGTCGTGGAAATTACCTCTACAAGGAAAGACCAAAATGCTCGCCTATATGCGAACATTCGCCTTTTGTTGCCCTTGTAGTCTTGTTTGAAATTTTCCACGTTTCAGACTGAGTCGGGACAAATAGCAAACGCTATGTTAATAAAATCGTTTCTGTTCGTTATATCTCTGTTTTATGTCATGTTTTCAACTTTGATTTTAATATTTAATGGTACGAACATTTTCCAGATTGCAAAATATTATATTCATCAAAACAACGAATTTAGAGGTTGCCGTTAAAGATTACAGAATCACTCTTTCTTGGATTTTATACGGTCGAAAGCCACGTCGGAGCGGAATTTCACAATCTGCTCCTCATGGTCGCGACGGCAAATCATCAGGGTCTGTTTGTCGGCGGCCACGATATAGCCGTCCAGCCCTTCGACAACCACAGTGTGTTCATCGTCGGGCATGTGGATAACGGTGTTATGGACATCGTAGGTGAACACGTTGCCACCGACAACGACATTGCCGCTAACGTCTTTGTCGCAGGTCTCGTGAAGAGAGTCCCAGGTCTCGACATCGCTCCATCCGAACGAGGCCTCCATAACGTGAACGTTTGCAGCCTTTTCGAGTATGCCAAAATCTGTGGATATGGACTCGCACAGAGAATATGCGCGTTCAACCACATCGGGTACGGTTTCGGCGTAAAGCCCCGGTTCTCCGTCTGACCCGAAGAAAAGATCCGACACGTTGGGCAGGAACTGCCTGAATGCCTCTTTCAAGATGTCGAGCCGCCACACGAGTATGCCCGCGTTCCACATAAATTCACCGCTCGCAATAAACTTCCGAGCCATTTCGATAGGGGGTTTCTCGGTGAATGTGACCACCTGGTGCAGGTTTTTGGCGGTAGGCAGAGATGGGTTCTCGGAATACTGGATGTAGCCGTATTTCGTGTTGGGATTGGTAGGTTGCACGCCGACGGTTATAATCCAATCGTTCTGCTCGGCGATGCCGATGGCCTGATTTATGTCGCCGACATAGCGGTCGAGACCAAAAACAGCATGATCCGATGGAGTGACGATGATGTTTGCGTCGGGGCATCGCCGCGATATGACCGATGCAGCAAAGGCAATGCAGGGTGCGGTGCCGCGCCGTATGGGTTCGCCGAGCACCTGATAGTCGGCGAGACCCGATATCTGTTCACGGACAGTATCGCAGTGGTCGCGCGAAGTGACTATTATGATGTTCTCACGCGGGCATATACGTTCCATACGGCTGAATGTAGCCTGTAGCATCGACTCACCCGTACCCATTATATCAATAAATTGTTTAGGCCGCTCGCTCGATGCGACGGGCCAAAAGCGGCTACCCGTACCGCCGGCCATGATAACGCAATAATTTTTTGCCTGGTTCACGAGAATTTGCTGGATAGTGTTTCTGTTATAATGTTTTTTTAATTGTCAGACAGACAGTACCTGTCGCGCTTTGGCGGTCAAACACTCACCTCGCCTTTTATGTGCGGATGTGGGTTGTAGTTTTGAAGTGTAAAGTCGTCGTAGACAAAATCGAGAATATTTTTTTTCTCGGGGTTGATGAGCATGGTAGGCAACTGGCGTGGTTCGCGCGTAAGTTGAAGGCGACACTGGTCGATGTGATTGAGATAGATATGAGCGTCGCCGAACGTGTGAACGAAGTCGCCGGGCAGAAGGTCGCAGACCTGAGCAATCATCATTGTAAGCAAGGCGTAGCTGGCTATGTTGAACGGCACGCCGAGGAAAATGTCGGCAGAACGCTGGTAGAGCTGGCAGCTGAGACGACCGTCGGCTACATAGAATTGGAAAAGGATGTGGCAGGGAGGCAATGCCATCTGCTCAAGTTCGCCCACATTCCAGGCCGAGACAAGCAGCCGGCGCGAGTCGGGGTTTGTCTTGATTTGTTCGATAAGATTGCTTATCTGGTCAACCTGCCTGCCGTCGGCGCAGCCCCACGAGCGCCATTGTTTGCCGTAGATGGGACCCAACGAGCCGTCGGCACGTGCCCATTCGTCCCAAATGGAGACGTTGTTGTCGTGCAGGTACTTGACATTTGTGTCGCCATGGAGAAACCAGAGCAGTTCGTGGATAATGGAGCGAAGATGTAGTTTTTTTGTGGTAAGCAGCGGAAAACCGTCCTGCAGGTTAAATCGCATCTGGTAGCCGAAGACGCTTATGGTGCCTGTGCCAGTGCGGTCGCGTTTTTCGGTGCCGTGGGAGAGCACATGGTCAACCAAGTCGAGGTATTGTTTCATTCCTTGTTATTGAGATTCCTTATAATTCAGTAACTCAACTTGGTGGTTTTTATTGTGGTGAGTTATAGGATTTTCAATAGGTAAATTCTAAAAATTCGGATTTAAGGTTTTGCCCTTACAGGGCGTTATTTGTAACACATTGATTTACCCAAGGCGCTGCCATTGGGCTAAATATGTTTTTCCCCTTTCAGGGAAATTTTAGAGATTGCCTTTCGTGTATTTTCGCATTGACATTGCACCTTGATGTCGAAGCAGCAAATTTTTCCTACGCCGCATCTCTGCAATATTTAGAAAGAAACGGCGTTAATTGTAAAAACGCCACGAATACCGTACCTACTACGGGACACGCATTACAACACTAACAAATATTGAGAGGACTCAGTTCAAGCGAAATAGATGTGCTAACTGCCGCCGGATGCCGGGCTGCGGACTGGAAGTCGGTGACCGCAGGTGAGGGGTTCGATGTGTCGGCCATTTTCAACTGTCGGTTTGAAGGACGGGTAGAGCTGTCAGGACGCAGCAGCATCGACAACTCGACATTAAGCAACTGCCAGATAGGCGACGGATGCCGGATAAGCTACGTGAGGCTTCTTGCAGGCTATCGTGTGGAGAATGGATGCGAGCTGCGCAATATCGGCGATGTGGCCAGTTCGTGTGTCGCAGCCGACGGACGCGGTTCGGCAACTATGCCACGCGTAGCCACCATGAACGAGAACGGCGGACGCGAGATTGGCGTTTTTCGCGGCATGATGGTTGGCGATGCCTATCTGTGGGCAAAATACAGGGGCGACGAGTCGGTGGTGAACCACTTTCAGAGACTGGCCGAGAAAGAGGCCGCAGAAAAGCCGATAGGCCACATCGGTGCAGGTTGTGAGATATGCAACTGCTTGAGCATAAAGAACGTGGCGGTGGGCGACGGGACGGTAATCGCCAACTGCATCTCGATATCGGACGGGGTAATCGGCGACGGGTGCCGCATAGAAAACGGGGTGATAGCCACACGGTTTCTGCTGGGTGAGAACGTGCATCTCGAAAACGGGCTGCGGCTTACCGACAGCGTGGTGGGCGACAACTCGACGCTGGCCTGCTGCGAGGTGGTGAGCAGCATGATTTTCCCGGGTCACGAGCAGCACCACAACAATTCGTTCCTGATAGCCGCGACAGTGAAAGGGCAAAGCAATGTGGCCGCCGGAGCCACTATCGGCTCAAACCACAACAGCCGTACCGCCGACGGCGAGATAGTGGCCGGACGCGGTTTCTGGCCCGGACTCTGCAGCAGTTTCAAACATTCATCCCGATTCGCGTCGTACTGCCTGCTGGCAAAAGCCGACTATCCCTACGAGCTGAACATCGCGCTGCCGTTCGCACTGGTGAGCAACAATGCGGCGAAAAACAGGCTTGAAGTCATGCCGGCTTACTGGTGGATGTATAACATGTATGCACTGAAGCGGAACAGCGTGAAATACCAACAGCGCGACAAACGGCTGTCGAAACGGCAGCACATAGAGTTTGAGATGTTTGCACCCGACACGGCGGAGGAAATCATAGCGGCCCGCAAACTGATAAAGATATGGACCGAACAGGCGTATAATCCCGCACTGTCGAAAGTGCTCCCACCCGAAGTACGGCAGATAGAGATTGTGGCGCAGGGAATGGAGAACTCGAAACGGAAAGTGATACTGCTCAAAGCGGGCAAAGCCTACAAGGCCTACGGCGAGATGCTGATATACTATGCGATGAGCGTCCTGACACGCGACCACCAACGCACGTCAGAAAGCGAAAAACCGCACTACGACGGCAAATCATACGAGCGGGAACAGAGATGGCACAACATAGGTGGGCAGTTGGTGGCCGAAAACGACTTGAAAAAACTGTTTGCAGACCTGCCGCAATTCTCGTCGTGGGACGACATTCACAAGCGGATGGACGACCTGTGGAACGCCTACGGCGAACAGAAACGCCGACATGCCTATCAGACACTGCTCGACCTGCTGCTGTGTGACAGCATAAGCGACAGCCAGTGGAGACAGTTGAACGAAAGATTCGAAGAGATATGCAAAACTATAGAACAGCAGGCCAAAGCAAGTAGAGAGAAGGATTTCGAAAACGAGTTCAAAGGCATGACCTTTGACTCGGAGCAAGAAAGAAAGGCAGTGATAAAACATTGAACAAAAACGAGACACTGTGACAAACAAGAGAGACATACTTTTCATAATGCTGGCCATCGCGACAGTGCTGGTATGGACGGGATGCAAAACGACCAAACCTACAAGCCAACCAACGGCCACAGGCGGAGTAAGAGCCACCGTGACCACCGCCGAACTCGAGAACGAGGCTATGATGGTGGAAGCCAAAATGTATCAGGAAACCGGACAGGTGGAAAAGGCACTGCAGGGATACCAGACCATACTGACGCGAGCCCCCAAATTCGGCGCAGCCCTATACGAGATGGCCAATCTCTACGAATCGGCAGGCATGATTGACAGTGCACTTTACTTTGCCCAAAAAGCCGAGGCCACCGATATGAACAACCAGTGGTACAAGCTGTTGCTCTGCAACCTGTATCGCATCAAACAGGATCACAAGAACGCAACGCGAACTTGGGAGGCCTTGATAAAGCTGAACCCTGAAAAACTGGACTATTACTATGAACTCTCGAACGCCTATCTTGCAGCCGACGAGATAGAACATGCCATCGAGCCACTAAACCGCGTGGAAAAAATCATCGGCGTGACTGAACCCATATCGCTCCAGAAACAAAAGCTTTGGTCGGCTCTTGGCCGGAACGACAAGGCGGCACAAGAGATTGAACGGCTGGCCGACGCGTTGCCACAGGAAAAGAAATACAGCGAACTGATGGCAGAGATGTACATGAAACAGAAGAACTACGCAAAAGCGAAAAAATACTACGACCAGATAGCTGCCACCGACTCGACCGACGACTACATCCACATCTCGCTGGCCAACTATTACCATCAGACAGGCGACACAAACGCCACCTACAACGAACTGCGCAAAGGACTGCAGAGCGAGGCGCTCAACTGCACCGACAAGATACAGATACTCTCGTCGATTTACACAATGCGCGAATTTTACGACACAATCAGCAATCAGGCCTTTTCGCTGCTGGAAGAAATCATCGGCGAGTGCTACGACACACTCACCTATGCGCCTGTATATGGCGAGGTGCTTATGAACCGCGGACGATGGCGCGATGCGGCAGAGCAGTTTGTACGATACCTGAAACTCGACTCGTCGCGCTACGAGATATGGGAAGCCTACCTGATATGCCTTTCGGTGGCTGGAGCCGACGACGACACGCTTATGGGCACCGCCACAAGAGTACAGAAACTGTTCCCGTTCCAGACGTTGCCGTATTTTATGGAAGGACAGCACTACGTGATAAAACAAGACTACGTCAAGGCCGAGAAACCGCTGGTGCAGTGTGTCAAATTGGGGTTCAGCAACGGATACCTTGAAGCCGACACCTACGCACTTCTGGCCGAGGTTTACTATCGTCAGCAACGGCAGGAGGAAGCATGGCAATGTTTCGACAAGGCCTTGAAAGCCGCCCCAGACAACTATGCCTATTACCTATCGGAGGCTGCGACCAAACTCGACAAAGCCGAGCAGATGTCGAAAAAAACAATCATAGCAGAACCCGAAAACGCAACCTACCTTGACACCTACGCCTGGATTCTCTTCAAGATGGGGCGCACAAAAGAGGCATTACAGTATATCGAGAAAGCCGTAAGGAACGACATCGAACAGAGCGAGACCCTCAAAGAACACCTTAAAGCGATAAAAGAGCGACTGAAAAAGGAACAAGCAAATTGAAAGCAAAGGCATTTTACATAGCGATTGAAGTGCTGCTGCTCGTCAGCCTTGCCGGATGCCGCAACACGTCGAAGCTTGCGCAAAAGCAAAACGGCAGGCAACCAACGGCACAGGCGGCGACGGTTACGATAGAGCACTGCGATATACTTACGGCCAACTTCAAATGTGACGTGGACGGAGTCGCTGTAAGCGGACAGGTGCGACTCAGGCGCGACTCCGTGCTGTGGTTGAGTGCCAACAAGGTTATAGAATTAGGCAGAGCCAAGTTCACACCCGACTCGGTGTTTGTGTATGCCAAGGTGCTGAACCGATATTTTTCAGGCACATATCATGACCTTCAGAAAAAGACTGGCGTGGAAACCGATTTCGCCACCCTTCAGACAATCTTTATCGGCGAAAACGAAACCGTGAGGCGCAACTGGATTCAAGCCGCATACTCTGACTGGCGCGAAACCGTGGAAGTACTCGACGACGGCACGATGAGAAAGAACAAACGGTTTCCGTACAAAGCAGACTTGGCCGTGAGAAGCATACCATATTCAGGCCAAGCAACAATAGTGTTCACCAAGGTGAGGATGAACCAGCCCACCACATATCCCTACAGTGTGAGCCCGATAGCAAAGAAATACTGACATTACGAAATCGCACAACCGAAGGCAATGACACCGAATCCAAACCACAACACCATCAAACAGCACACCAAACATATAACACTTGTGGCGCTGCTATGCCTGACGTGTGCCGCCACGGCGCAGGTAGATCTGCCACTCAACACCACCACCAACTCCGACACAGCCAAGGCGATTGTTGAACACTATCTCCGTTCGCTGAACTACGATGCGCTGCCCGCCGACTCGATGCTCTATATCGAAAGCAGCATATTCGACTTTAACGACCGCAGCGACACGCTGGTGATGAAACGCTGGTTTCTGCCTCCACACAACCACCGCGTGGAGCTTTGGGAGCATGGCGCAATCAAACTGGGCTATCTCACCAATGGCACCAATAACGCACGGCGTTACGACACGATAAAACACCGCTGGCAAAGAATCGATCTGGCCGACTACTACGACAAAGGCTACACCTACGACTTCCACTCGCCGCTCTACACATGGCGCACCAACGGCACCGAACTGCAATACCTCGGCGAATGGGAGATTCACGGCGTGAAAGTAGACAAAGTCCACGCCGAAACACCCGGCATGTTCATACGCGACTACCTGTTCGAGAAAGAAAACGGACTGCTTTTCTTTGTTATCGAACATTCCGAGGTTTTCGGCGGCGAGACCGACCCGTATCACCGAAATGTTGACTGGCGAGCCTATACCGACTATATACACATCGGCAAATCACTCCTCCCCTACACCGAAAGCTACAAACAAAACGGACGCGTCACCGTTATCAACCACCGCTACGCATTCCTGAAAAAGGACCGCAAAAAATTCGAATGACAAAGATGATGCCTGACGGCCCGTCGCAAAACATTCAAAGCCACAATATTTAAAAGAACTCGCATGACCGACCAAGACTATATGCAGCAAGCCTATGCGGAAGCCCTCGCAGCCTTCGACGAGAACGAAATACCCGTCGGGGCAGTGGTAGTCTGCAACGGACGCGTGATTGCATCGGCCCACAACCAAACGGAGAGACTGGGCGATGTGACGGCTCACGCCGAAATGCTGGCGCTCACCGCGGCGGCAGACGAATTGGGCTCGAAATACCTCGACGAATGCAGCCTCTATGTCACCCTCGAACCTTGCGTCATGTGTGCCGGTGCCATCGGATGGTCGCAACTTGGAAGACTGGTCTACGGCGCCGGCGACGACAAACGCGGCTACACAACTTTCTCGCCATCGCCACTGCATCCGAAAACAGAAGTGGTGGCCGGCGTGATGGCACACGAATGTGAAGAGCTGATGAAATCTTTCTTCAAAAAGAAACGCTAAACTCTCAATATTGAACTTCAGTATGAAACCTACATTATTAGTTCTTGCAGCAGGGATGGGCAGCCGCTATGGCGGTCTGAAGCAAATGGACGGCGTGGGACCCCACGGCGAGGCCATTCTCGACTATTCGGTGACTGACGCCATACGCGCCGGATTCGGCAAAGTGGTCTTTGTGATACGCCACAGTTTTGACGAAGATTTTCGCCGCGTATTCAACAACGACCGCTGGCAGGGAAATATCGAGACATGCTATGTCTATCAGGAACTTGACAAGCTGCCCGAAGGATTCAGTGTGCCAGACGGACGAGAAAAGCCCTGGGGAACAAACCATGCCGTTCTGATGGCGAAAGATGTGATTCACGAGCCGTTTGCCATAATCAATGCCGACGACTTCTACGGTGCCGACGCATTCAGGGTTATGGCCGACTATCTGGTCACGCTCGAACACTCCGAAGGCAAGTACTGCATGGTGGGTTACCGCCTTGAGAACACCTTGAGCGAGAACGGAACGGTTTCGCGCGGAGTGTGCCGCGTAGATTCGAACGGGCTGCTTGCCGGTATGGACGAGCGCACGGCCATTGCCCGCACTGCCGACGGCATTGCCTATACCGATGCCGACGGGCAACACCCGTTACAACCATCGGCAACCGTCTCGATGAACCTTTTCGGATTCACCCCCGACTATTTCGCCAAGAGCGAAAAACTGTTTGTGAAATTTCTAAAAGAGAAAGGCACCGAACTCAAGTCGGAATACTATATCCCATACGCCGTCAACACCTTCATAGCTGAGGGGACGGCTTCTATGCGTGTGCTCCAAACCACGGCCAAATGGTTTGGCGTCACCTACAAGGAGGATCGGCCTATGGTTGTTGAGCGACTGCAGAAACTCCACGAAGAGGGAGTGTATTAGCGGGTCGTGGCAGCGAAATTGTGCTTTGAACCTGATTGACCATATAGACTACGCCAGGCGGCATCGTAACGATGACCCCGTGAAGCTGCTGCTTAAAGGACAATTCCCGCAAGGCCTCAATCCCCAAAGGGTTGCCGACCAGATTGAGGGTATGGCGATGGCTGCGTCGAAATGGCCTCTACTTGCACAAAATCCTGATATAGCATACCCTTGCCGTTTGAGCCGCGAACAGAGTTCGTCCGACACTTCGGCTCGCTACAAGGCCGAAATCGTATCAAAACTAAAGTCTGGCGACCCGACATTCAGCATCGCCGACCTCACGGGCGGCATGGGAGTCGACAGCCTAATGCTTGCCCAACGTGCCGCCCGTTTGGATTATGTGGAGAAGGACGCAGAGCTATGTGCCATAATGGAGCATAACAAAGGGGTGTTGGGACTCGACAACGTGACCTGCCACAATCGCGACTGCCAGACATGGCTAAAAGGGGTAAGCAATCGTTATGGGCTAATATTTATCGACCCTGCGCGACGCGGGCAGCACGGCCAAAAACTTGTCGACCTCGCCGACTGCCAGCCGAACGTATTGGAGCTTATGCCGTTGCTTAAAGAGAAAAGCGAATACCTTATGGTCAAAGCCTCGCCCATGATTGACATAGACCGGAGCATACAACAGCTTGGCAACGTGGCGGAAGTGCATATTGTGGCTGTGAACCATGAGTGCAAAGAAGTGCTTTTTGTCTGTGGCCTGGCCGGAACAAACTGTCCTGCGACCGCCCCGTGCCAAAACACGACAATAAAGGTCAATTGCATCGACTTGTGGAGTGGTGGCTCATGGCGAAACGAATTTGTCTATGGCAACCATGCCCCCGCAAAATACGCCAGCGAAATCAGAAGGTATCTCTACGAACCCAACGCCACTTTGATGAAAGGTGCACCGTGGGGCGAGATTTGCCAATGGTATGATGTCGAAAAACTCGACCGCAACACACACCTTTACACATCCGAAAAGCCAATAGCCGACTTCCCTGGCCGCCGATTCGAGGTCATAAAAGAGCTGAGGCTAAACCGAAAGGCCATAGGTCGCGAGCTGTCGCAGGCCAACATAGTGGTACGCAACTATCCTGCCGACACGTCAACCCTTCGTCGCCAGCTGCAACTATCCGATGGCGGCAATGACTTCATAATAGCCACAACACTGCATGGGGCAAAGAAAGGCTTTTGGTGCAAACGATGCTCACCCTGACAGGCTGCCGAACGAGCGTCAAGGCGAGATAATACCCTTGAATAGAAATCGGAAAACGTTATGAATCCTTAAGCATTTCGGGGCGGCGTTCGCTGGTGCGTTGCAACGACTGCTCGTAACGCCACTGCGCTATTTTCGCGTGGTCGCCAGAAAGCAAAATATCGGGCACACGCCATCCGCGAAACTCCACCGGCCTTGTGTATTCGGGCGGTGCAACAAGTCTGTCCTGAAAACTGTCGCTCAGGGCCGACTGCTCGTCGCCCAGCACTCCAGGTATCAGTCTTATCACCGCATCGCTTATCACAGCGGCAGCCAACTCTCCTCCCGAAAGCACATAGTCGCCTATCGATATTTCCATCGTCACAAAATGTTCGCGTATCCGCTCATCAACACCCTTATAGTGGCCACACAGAATCATCAGGTTCTGCTTGAGCGAAAGTGTGTTGCACAGTGGCTGCGACAAGAGGTTTCCATCGGGAGCCGTGTAGATTATCTCATCGTATGTACGCTCAGACTGCAACCCTTCTATGCAATTGGCCAACGGCTCGACACACATCACCATACCCGCACCTCCGCCGTAAGGGTAGTCGTCGACGCTGCCATATCGGGTCAGCGAATAGTCGTGCAAGTCGTGCATGACAACCTCAACCAGACCTTTTTTCTTTGCTCTGCTAATTATCGACTCGTCAAAAAACATCGACATCATAGATGGAAACAATGTAAGGATGTCTATACGCATACCAAAATCGATTGTGTTACGCCCTTCGCATTACTTTTTGCGGGCAAATGTTTCACACACATCCAACGACAAAAAAGAGCCATCACCTAACCCTTAAACGCCGTCCGATGCTTAACGTGGTTGTCTGTTTTATTCCATTGAGCTGGCAGAGCCTGCGAACCGTTGTGTGGTATCGGGCTGCAATTTTGCCCAAAGTATCGCCCGACTTGACCTTATGGTATTGCGCACCTGTACTGCTGCGCTGGGCGCTGGCCACCGTGCGCGAATCGGCCACCTTTCTAAACGAATCTTTCGTCAAGGTGAGTTCCGTGTTTATGAGTTTGTGGTTCGTGCAGTCAATCACATGTTCGGGATTCATGGCGTTGCCCATATAGCGGATTTCGAAATGCAGGTGACTGCCATAGCTGCGCCCCGTGTTGCCACACAGTCCTATCACGTCGCCTGCCTTGACACGCATACCCACCTTGGCATAGCGTTGCGAAAGGTGGGCATAGTACGTTTCGAGGCCATTGTCATGGCGTATCACGATGAGATTGCCGTACGACTTGTTGAATCTCGAAACTCTTACAACCCCATCAAAAGCCGAATAGATATCCTTGCCCGTAGGCTGTGCAAGGTCTACGCCATAGTGAAACCGGCGCCGACGCGGCCCGTAGTGCGATGTCGTGCGTGCTTCGGGTGGCGTAGGAAATGCGAACTTGTGTTTGTCGTCGACCAGTTTCAAATGAACCACCTCGTCCGCTTCGAACACCTTCTTCGGATAATGTATCATATTTGAATCAAACCCTGCATAAAGAATATCGTCTTCATGCTCCGCCCCCTCGTCCTCGCTCTCCTGCAAGGTGATTTGCCGTATAATTTCATCCTCGTCGTCGTATTTCAACGGCGGGGGAGCCAGCAAATTCGGCACGGCTGGCTGTTCGTATTCGTCCTGCGGACGTTCATCTATCATAAGATTCTCATATTCAACCTCTTCGTAGATGACATCCATTTCGTTTACCTTAACCTCTGTTTTCTTTGGACGCGCCGTTTTTACACTTTGAGCCTGCAATTTACCCGGGTAATCTGCAAATGTAAAAATCAACAATAAAAAAAATATTCTGGGAATGTATGTATTCATGGTGTTTTGATAGACATTGACGCCCCTTGCGTCGTAAGTATACGTGGAATCAAGCTCTTACAGTGCCATATTGTTGTTACAAAACCGTTTGAAACATCAAAACGGCAATGAAACTAAACCTATACATTAACGTCAATCGCCGCTTTTTGGTATGAAAGCAAACTGTATGTCGCAAAAAAAACTCACTGCCTAATTTCAAGTTAGAAGTGCAACACAAGGTAAAAAGAAAATGCCGAAATTAATCGGCACAATCCGGGAAAAATGATTACCTTTGCGTTGAAATGAAA
>CAJONE010000037.1 GCA_905235855.1 uncultured Bacteroidales bacterium | reverse complement strand
CATTTCAACGCAAAGGTAATCATTTTTCCCGGATTGTGCCGATTAGTTTCGGCATTTTCTTTTTACCTTGTGTTGCACTTCTAACTTGAAATTAGGGCATGAAAGTGCTGCTGAAGGTGCGTCCGCGGTTTCACGAAGCCTACGGTTTCTCGTGGATTGTTGGCGACATCGACCCAACCTACACCCTGGGCGACATGGCCCGAAAACGGCAGGAGATTGTCAGACAACTGAATGAGCGTGGGCTAATCGACATGCAAAAAAAACTGCATTTGCCGCTATTCTGCCAACGGATTGCTATAATTTCGAGCAGCACGGCAGCAGGCTACGGCGACTTCTGCAAACATCTAAACGAAAACCCTTATGGGCTGGCGTTCACAACCAGGCTTTTCCAGTCGGTTATGCAGGGTGAGGACACCGGCAACAGCATCATTGCTGCTCTCGAAAGTATTGCAGCCGAAACCGACAGCTTCGACTGCGTGGTCATAATACGCGGCGGCGGCGAAACAAGCGACCTTTCGGGATTCGACACACTGCCGCTTGCTACGCGGGTGGCGACTTTCGCACTGCCCGTCGTCACCGGCATCGGCCACGAACGGGACGCAAGCATACTCGACATGGTGAGCTTCGCACAGACAAAAACGCCCACAGCGGCAGCCGCAATGCTTATCGACCACCTGAAACACACTCTCGACATTCTCAACAATTCGCAGGAACGGATAAACCTCTACGCACGTCGGAAAATGCAGGAACAGACCATGCGCCTCGCGACCCTCACGGAATCGGTCCACCGGCTATTCTCCGTGGTGAAAGTCAAGCAAGAGTCACAACTTGACACGCTTTTCGCGGCAGCGACGATGGCTGTGCAACAACGTCTTTTGTTGTCTAAAACGCTAACCGGCAATCTGGAGCACATCCTCGCCGACACATGCCGTCGCAAGCTTGTCGACGAACGTCACCGCATCGAGTTGCTGGCCGACAAGACAAAACTGCTCGACCCCGCACAGCTTCTGAAACGCGGCTACAGCATAACACTGCACGGCGGCAAGGCCGTGCGCGACAGCCGGATCCTCACCTCGGGCGACGAGATAGAGACCCGGTTTCAGAACGGAACAATCAAATCTATCGTAAAATGAAAGAGACAAAATACGAGGAAGCACTGGCCGAACTGCAGAACATAGTGCACAAGATGGAAAACGACGAACTCGACATCGACAGCATGACCGAGCAACTGAAACGCGCCCAGGAGCTGATAAAATTCTGCAAGGACAAACTAACCAAAACCGACGAGGAGATAAAGAAAATCCTCGCCACCGGCGAGTGAAGCCACGTGCCTTGCAGCCCTGCAACCGCATGGCGGTCACATCTTAAGTTTGTCAAAATTCACGCCATAGACACCCTGCACTTTCGACACCGAGATGAAAGCATTCGAATCGATACGGTGGATGACCTGCATCACATGCGGCTTGTCGGTGCGATGGGCCATGATGATGAGCACCTGCTGCTCACGGTGGGTGTAGCACCCCTCGGCATCGAGAAGCGTGGCTCCGCGTCCTATCTCTTTCGTCACGGCATCGCCTATCTCACCCGTCTTTGACGAGAACACCATGATTTGGTACGACTGCTTGTTGCCGTCGATCACCATGTCGAGCACGTAGGTCATCGTGACCATCACCACATAACCGAAAACAACATTCTCTATCCTGTTCGACACGAAATACGAACAGCCGATAATCACAATGTCGAGATACATTATCACCTTGCCTGGCGAAACGTTGTAGTATTTGGTCAGTATGAGCGCTATAATGTCGGTGCCGCCACTGTTGCCGCCCATGGCAAAAGCAGCCCCGATGCCGATGCCGCACAACGCGCCGCCAATGATGGCACACATGAAACCGCCGAAACTCTGCACATCGAAAAGAGTCTCGACGTGCAGCACCTGCTGCCACAGAATAAAACATACCGACGACATCAAGATGCCATATATGGTGTTGGCACCAAACTTCGAGCCAAGCACCTTGAACCCCAAAAGCACCAATATAGCGTTGATTATTAAGTTCATGACACCTATCGGCAACTTTATGCCGACCGCATAGTAAAGTACCGACGAAATGCCACTCACTCCGCCGCCGACAATCTTGGCCGGAAGCATGAGCGACGACCATGCGAATGTATAGAGAGCAATGCCTAACGTGATGACCACGTAGGAAAGAACAATACTTGAGCGTTTCTTGAAAATTTGCATGTTTTGAGTGATTCGATAAAGGATAAGTTAAAGAAAGTTAGTCCATAACCCAAGGCACTACAGTCCACTGACCGCTTCCAAAACCTCGGCCAACTGGTCGGGGCAGCTGGTGCCTCTGCCGCCGCAGTCGATGCCCTTCAGCAGGTTTATCACCTCCTTGAAAGTTCGCCCCTCGGCCAGACGCGACACCCCTTGTGTATTGCCGTTGCAACCGCCCGTGAACTGGATTTTCTCTATCCGGTCGCCGCGACTCCACACCTCCACAATCTGCGAGCACACCCCGTCGGGCATGGCACACGTGTAGGTTTGGCCGTCAGCCTGTCTGTCTGTTCGTATTATTTGCATTGCTGATTTTTTTAGGATGATAATTCACAAACAAATTGTTGAAGCCCTTTTGCGCATCTGTTGCCGTAAAAGCAAAACCGGACGCTAATCGTTAACCTTTACGCCATAGTCTCTTGGGCCGAATATGGTACTGCCCAGGCGAATCAGAGTGCTACCCTCTTCAACGGCAATTTGCCAGTCGTGGCTCATGCCCATCGACAGTTCCTTAAACTCCGCGCGATTGGCGAAAAAGCCCTGCCGGAGGTCGTCGAATATCGCATGCAAGTTCTTGAACTCGCGCCTCACCTGCGACTTGTCGTCAGTGTTGGTAGCCATGCCCATCACGCCCACAATCCGCACATTGGGCAACTCGCCATAGTGTCGCAGCAGGTCGTCACACTCCGGCTGGTCAAGGCCGAACTTGGTCTCCTCGGTCGCTATATGAAACTGCAGCAGGCAATCCACCACACGGTCGTGTTTGGCGGCCTCCTTGTTTACAGCCTGCAAGAGCGAGAGAGAGTCGATACTGTGGATAAGTGTCACATACTGTATTATATACTTTATCTTGTTGGTTTGCAGATGGCCGATAAAGTGCCATTCGATGTCATCGGGCAGCACGGCGTGCTTGTCGCGCATCTCGAGGGCTTTGTTCTCGCCGAAGAGCCGTTGTCCAGCGCCGTAGGCATCCTCTATCATGCCGACGGGCTTGGTTTTCGACACGGCCACAAGCCTTGTTCCGTCGGGTACAAGAGCGCGTATGTCGTTGATATTTTTCGAAACGGAAATCATTTTATTTTTTTTTTTTGAAACTTTTAACTGGCGGCAATAGTTCTCTTTTTAAGTCCGGCGAGGCAATCGGCCACGAGGAATATGCTTCCGGTCACGAGAATCAAATCATTCGGGTCGGCGTCGCTGGTAGCGGCGGCCAATGCATCACCCACATTGGCATAGGATTTTCCCTTCAGGCCGCATTCGCCTGCGGTGGCGGCAAGTGCCTCCACATCGAGTCCACGCTCCACACTCGGACGGGTGAAATAAAACTCGGCATCGTGCGGAAGCATACGCAGAATTGCAGCATAGTCCTTGTCGTTCACACAACCATAGACTATGTGCAGACGTTTGTATTTCATAGAGTCGAGTTTTGCAAGCATCGCCCTTATCCCGTCGGGGTTGTGGGCGGTCTCGCAGATTGTGAGCGGCGACTTGGCAATCATCTGCCAACGCCCCTGTATACCTGTGTTTTTTACCACATTAAGTATTCCGTTGGCGATATTCTCGTCACTTATCTTGTAGCCGATAATACGCAATATCTCGAGCGACTGAAAAACCGTGGCAAGGTTCTTGAGCTGGTAGGCACCGGTTAGAGGACACTTCAATGACTTGAACACCGTCTGGCCAAGTTTTTCAACATCGAAAGTGAGCATCTGGCCGTTGTCGGAAAGCGGCACGACCTTGTAGCGACGGTCGGCAAAATCGATTGGGGCACCAAGCTGCATCGACTTAGCCTCGAAAACGCCGGCTGTGTCGGGGTGAGTCTCGCCTATCACCACCGGCACGTCGGGCTTTATTATGCCGGCTTTTTCGTAGGCAATCTGTGTGAGAGTGTCGCCCAAAAACTGCGTATGGTCAAGGCCTATATTGGTAATCACACTGAGGTCGGGGGTTACGACGTTGGTGCTGTCGAGTCTTCCGCCCATACCCACTTCCACCACAGCCACGTCGACTTTCTGCTTGGCGAAATAGTCGAACGCAAGCCCAACGGTCATTTCGAAAAACGAAAGTCCGATACCTTCGATGGCACAACGGTAGGTTTGAACGAAATCGACCACATTGCCGCGGATAATCATCTCGCCGTTCACACGTATGCGCTCACGGAAGTCGACGAGGTGAGGCGACGTATAGAGGCCCACCTTGTATCCCGCTTCCTGAAGGATGGAGGCCAGCAAATGGCACACAGAGCCTTTGCCGTTGGTTCCGGCCACATGTATGGTCTTGAACTTCTTTTCGGGGTTGCCGAGCATCGACATCAGCTGCACGGTGTTCTTAATGTCTACCTTGTAGGCTGCCGCTCCGATGCGGTGATACATCGGCAACGCCTTGGTCATGTAGTCTACTGTCTGTGAGTAGTTCATCAGTCTGAATTGAAGTTGAGTATTGAAAATTGACTGCGCTTCTCCCCTTTGCCGTTATTTCTTCTTGGTAAGAATGGTGTAGGTCAGACCGGCAAGGAAAGTGATGCGTTGCGAGGGATAGTTCGACCAAAGAAAATACCGCTGGTAGCATAGGTTATCGGCCTTGATAAAGAACGACAGGGCCCGATTGTGGCGATATTCGAGTTCGGCACCGAGACCATAACGCAAAGGCAACGTCTCGACCGCGCCGTTCACCACTTGGCTTCCGCGCACCTTGCCCATCACCAAAGCCTCTAAACCAAACAGCCACTTGTCGTGGTAGTTGAATTTGGCTGTCAGGTATGCGTCGAAATCCGGACGATAGGGCAACGCCTTGTCTGTATAGTAATAATAGTTGCCGCCCAGCGAGATGTTGAGCATCTCGTCGTTCACAAACGAGAAACATCCGCCCGCCTTTACACGGTTGTAGTCAAGGTAGAGCGGTTTGTATACATTCTTCAGCGCATAGTTAGTGTCGAGTTGGAAACAGAGGTCGTTTCTGAACATATTGAATTCGCCGTAGAGTTTCATCTCCAGTTTCTTGCTGAAACTGACACGCATACGGAGGTAAAAGTCATAGTGCGATGTCCCGCGCAATTCGGCATAGGGACCCACGTATGGATTAACAAGGCGTATAGCATTGAGGCTGTTGGCGTCCATACCGCCCACGGCTCCGAGGCTTAGGTTCAACCGGTTCTTGAGAAACGATGCAGTGGCGTCCACGTCGGGGAAGACATGGAACTTGGTGGCGTTCGCGTTGTCGAAGTTCTCAATATTGGCCGTCAGACCGCCATGCAGCTTGAACGAGCCGAGCATAAAGTCCAGATACGGGTTTATATCAAATAGATTGCGAAAAGCCGAGAAGGTAACGGGAGCGGAACCCGTGTACCCGAGCGGCATGGCCATACCGCTCACAGGTTTGGCGGTGCCGTAGTAGCCGTCCCACGCCAGATGCAGGTAGCCAACCGCCTTGTATTTGTTTTTTTTGCCCACATTAAAAACATAATGCACCTCGCCGTCCACGTTGAGGTTAAGCTCGTTTTGCTTATACAGCCCCCAAAGGTTCGACACCATCAGGTTGACCGAATAGCCGAGAGCCCGGGTGCTGAGGTCGCGCACACCGAAATTCCATGTCAAACGGTTGTAAAGCGAGCGGTAGTCTTTCGTGTGCAATTCCTTTCGATAGTTTTGCGTTTCGCTGTGCGCAAAACCGGCCAACGAGTCGTTTTGGTGCAGCGTGAGGTCATTAAAACCGTAGTAGAGATTGTAGTCGTTCTCGAACGAGAGGTCGCTGCCAAACTGCACCTTTCCGGCCACGACATATTTGCCGAATACTGTGGCTCCGGTCTCAGAGAAATGGTTTTTGCCATAGTATGTGTCCGGAAAGTCGATGCCTTTCTTGGATTTGCCGATAGTGCCCCACGACGAACGATGGGTTACGAAAGCACCATAGTTCAGCTTCTTGCTACGTGTGCTGTTGAAATAAAATTCGGCCATCGGCGACCAGTAGTTACCGAAACCGATGCGCAGATAGTTGTTGTAGAGCCTGCTTGTCGGCTCGCCTATTATCTTTGCGGCTTTTATGCGCGACGGCGAATAGAGCGACGTAAGTCTTGTGGTAGTCACGTCGTAGGTGAATTTGTGGCGCATGGCGGTTGAGGTGTCGCTGATTTGCGGAGCCACGTTGATTTTGTCGAACTCGCCGATTTGCGGCTTATAGGTACCGGTAACAGTGACGCTTTCGTTAAAGGTCTCGTCGTTCGACTGTGCAAAAAGGGCCACGGCCATAGCCTGAAAACCGAAAAAAAGCAGTATTAAATGAATTCTCTTCATCGTATGGATTCTTGGATATGAAATCATAAAACTAAAAAAACGAACCAGTCCGTCACTCGTCAATTTCGATCACGATAGGTTGTTCCTCCTGGGGTTGGCCTGCGGTCTCGGCGGCCACTATTTCGTCATATTTCTGTTGCGCCACATGCCGCAACTCTTCGCCGTCGTAGTTGTCGATGATGCTCTGCAAAGTCTGTTTGGCCTGCATGTTGTTCGACCGTGCATAGAAAATATCGGCCCAGAGTATGACCGACTTTGCGAGCCAATAGTCACTGCGCGGCTCAGCAACGATGCGCTCGATTGCAGCCTCGGCTCCCTTGTAGTCCTTTTGGACAAAACAATGCTCGGCGTCGAAATAGGCGGCCTCACCACTGTATTCACCGTTGGGCGAATTGAGCAGTCGGCTGTAGCAACGTCTGGCCTCTGCCGCATCACCTTTCTGCTTGTAGCTGCGGGCCATAAGCAGAAGGGCCTCGTCGCGGAGCTCGTCGGTCACGGTCGCCTCGTTCATGACTTCGTTGGCAGAGGTAACCAGCTCGTCGTGCATAGCAAGATAAGAATAGCAGCGCATTGCGCCCACCTGCCCTGCCATACGCAGTTCGGGGTTGCCGGCGGCTTGCGTAAGCTCGCCGTAATACTGCAACGCTTTGGTATAATCGGTCAGCGAATAGGCAATTTGAGCCGCATTTTTCAAAGATGTCTCCATATACTGGCTGGCGTTTGCCGCTATCACATAATCATAGTTCGACAGCGCACGCTCGTTCTGCCCTTCGCGATAGAGGCAGTCGGCCAGATAGTAGTGAGCCGGTATTGAATAGAAACCGTCGGGGAATCGTTTCACATAGTTTTCGAACCCTATTATACCGCTCTCGCAGTCGCCCTCGAAATAGCGGTTTTGGGCGGCTACAAAGGTTGTGCTGTCCTGTTCCCACGTGGAAACCGACACCTTGGCCACTTGCTGCACATAACTGAAATACTCGTCAACACGGTTCTCCTCGACATAGATGTTTTTTATGGTGGCGAGCGCGTTTTTTGCCGCCGCGGTTCCGGGATGTTTTTTCAACAGCTTGTCAAATGCTGTCAGCGCCTTGTCGTTTTGGCCGAGATTGTACAAAACATTACCCTTGTTGTAGAGTGCCTCGTGCTGGCGCGGATTTTTGGGATACTCCCTGATAAACTTGTCATAATAAACCAATGCCATTTCGTTGTTGTTCAAAACGGTGTAGGTTTCGGCAATCTCAAGGGTGGCACTGGGGCAGTAGGCCGACCCTTTGTAGCGTTCGAATATAGTATTGAGCGTGGAGAGTTTTTCCTCGCGTTTGCCCAATGCGCCCTGACATAATGCTTTCTGGAAGGTGGCATAGTCGGCGCCGCCCCCGTTGTCGTTAATTACGCGGTCGTAATAACCGATAGCCTCGGCATATCGGCTCGACACGTAGGCGCAGTCGCCCATACGGTTGTGCGCGTCGTCAATCTGTTGCTCGCCGACCAATTTGCACTGCTTGTCGAAGTCGGAGAAATAGCCCAATGCGTCGTCGTAGCGTTTCTGTTTCATGCAGATATAGCCGTAAGTGTAGAGAGCCTGCGGATAATAGGGCGACTTCTTAGCGGGCGTGGAAAGCAGGAAACGGTCGATCTCGCGCGCGGCATCGTCGACATCCCCCAAACGGTATTTCGCCTCGCCGTAAAGATAGCGGGCATCAGCCGTCACCGCCGTCACCGCATTTATCTTCATCGCTTTCTCAAAATATTTGACCGATGTTTCGACCGCACCGCTGTTGAACAGCTCAATACCACGATTGAGGGCAATACGCTGGTAGGCCTCGTTGAGGGCGGCGTTGCGGTCGGGTATCTTCTCAATAAGCGCGAGAGCGTCCTTATAGTTGCGCGTGCTCATGAAAAGCGAGACCAGAATCTCCTGTATCTCGGTCTTGTGCTTGGTGTTTGGGTATTGCTTAAGATAGTGCTGAAACGATTTTATCGACTCGTTGTAACGGTCTTTTTTCTGCAGTTCGCACGAGAGTTTAGCGTAGTTGAATAGTGCGTCCTCTTTTATTTTCTTGTCGAAGTTCATCTCTGAAGCCCGCAGGAATGCGGAACGGGCTTCACTCTTGTCGCCAAGCTTCACATAGCAGTCGCCCAGTGCATAAAGGGCGTTTTGAGCCACGCTGTCGGAACATACCGTTTTCATTTTAAGGTACATCGCAGCCGAATCGTACTGGTGAAGCATATAGTGGCTGTAGCCCATCTGATAGTGGTTGTCCTGCGGGGTGCATATCACGCCCGACGCGCTGCTGCGAGCTTTTTTCGACGGGGTGAACTGCTCCACTTTATGATAATATTTCAGTGCGTTGCGGTAGTCGGCACGGTTAAAATAAACCTCGGCCACCATCTGCGCAATCTCGTCACGTTTGAAAGCGTTGTCTTGTGCAAGCAAATCGGGCGCTATGCCCAAAAGGTCATCCTCCCTGCCGAGATAGTAATAGATGCGGGCTATATAATTTGGCACTATCGGTCCGAATTTCTTGTCGTTCTTGAGTTTCTCGAAATTTTTCAAGGATAGGTCGTACTCGCCGTCCATATACTGGATGTGGGCATAATAGTAAAGGGCCGAGGTGCTGTATTTGGACTTTGACCCTTGTATGCGCGAGAAAATTTCCTTTGCCTTTGAGCGTTCGCCTTTCGCTAAGTGGCAGTAGGCTTTCTTGAACTCATACTCGCCCCGATACCCATACTCCACCTCCGACGAGGTCACCTGCTTGTAGTAGTCGAGCGCCTCGGCATATTCGCCACGCGAATAAAAGTAGTTGCCCATATAGAATTTGGCCATGTTGCAGCGGCTGCTCTGCGGATGCAGGCGCAGAAACTCCTCCAAACGGTAGCGAGCATCGTCGTTGTTGAGTTTTTCGGAACAGACAGCGCCATAGTAAGCGGCATCGGAATTCTGCGGATCGCTTTGGGCTATGCGGTCGTAAAGGAACTGCGCCGAAGAGTACTTCTCCTTCACAAAGAGGTCGTGCGCACGCTCGCTCTCGGCATCCGTGAGCGAGCGTTCCTGTGCGACCGTAGCACTCGCAACCAACATGAAGAACAACGTAAATGCAACATTATAAGTCTTTTGCATAGACAATCACTATTTAGTTTCAATCTATAAAATTAAATAATACAAAGAAAATGTGTCAATTACGCACAACCTTTTTTCAACAGTTGGCTGTTGAATGAACAAACTGACACTATGGCTCCAACATTTTTACCATATGTCACATAACATCCTGCATCACACATCCGACCGTCCGCGACAAAACAGCCGTCATGCACTTCGTACATAATCAGGGCTATGCAAAGCCACGGATTACCAGTCGACCTATCGTCCGCTGTTGAGGAAAAAACCTTTTTTCTCGGTGTCTTTCTTCTCGGCCCATGGCGGGTTTACAAGCAAACCCGAGCCGGGCGACGGCGTAATGGAATACTGCAGCTTTCCGTCGGGATTAATGAGCATGAACGTCGGGAAACTGACAACGCCATAGCGTTCCAAAAGCTTGAAATTGTTGTTGAAATGCAGCCATGTCCAGCTGTATTTTGAACCGTTTTTGCTGTTGCGCAGGAAATGGTACATTTTCTGGAACTCGCGGTCACAGCAAATGGAGACAAACTCGACATTTTTGTTTCTGGCATATATGCTGTCCTTGAAATAGGCCAACGTCTCGATTTCGCGCAAGGAATGCGACTCGCCAACCCTGACAAACGAAAGGTATATCCACTTGCCCTTGAACGAATCGAGGCTTACCATTTTCTTGTCGGCATCGGGCAGCGAAAACGATGCCACCTCGCCCCCCCTGCTGTTGTGCGAAAACATCGACAAAAGGTTCTTTATCAACTCGCGGTGTTCGGGGAACTTGGTACGCGTGCGGAGCGACTCCAGAGCCGAAACCACCTTGTCCTGCTTGTATAGTTTAGTCTTATAGTAGCTTTCCTTCAATGCCTGTATGGCCACCAGTTCGCGTATCTGCTCGTTGCGCAGCAGGGGGTCGAGACCTATCGAATCCATATAGGTTGCAACCGAACCACTGTTTACCCACCGACTTAACTTGTGCACATTGTTGTAGCGGTTGCCGCCCGAAAGACTGTTTGCAAACATGGTAAAAAAAAGCGACATGTAGTTCTCGTCGTAATAGAGTGGCGGTTGGTTGGCAATATACTTGCTGTACATGTTCTTGCGCGAGTCGAAACGCAGCTTGAACTTCAGCTCGGCCAGCGAAAACTTCTTGTAGCGGTTGAAGAAGGCGTTTTTACCGTCGGGCATCCGTTTCTCGACCAAAGCGCATAGTGTATCGAAATAGCGGCGCTGCGGGTGGAATTTCTGGTCGAAATAGTAGCGGTTGGCCGATATAAAACTGTCGACCAGCGCATCGAACGCGTTGATTTCAAGGTTTATCTCATTATTGGGCAGGTTCTCGAATCCCACCGGAAGAGCTTCGGGCGAAAGGTTGACATTGCGTTTCTCGTCAATCGACCAGTCGAATTTGGGAATGTGTATTTGGTAGGTGCGCCCCGGCTCGACATAGAACGACTGCGAGTAGTTCTCGACTTGCAGAAATACCAGCGTGGTGTATTTCGCGTACATTTTCAATTCGAAACCGGCAGCTCCTATCACCTTGTGGTCAAGCAGGACTTCGGCACGGCTCAACTGGTCGCTATATTTGTAGAGTTCGATTTCCTTTCCGTTTGCGTTGGCGGCCACACCCTTAATGGTGATGTTCGGGGTCTGCGCCAGTGCCGACAACGATGCGGCCAAGAAAAGAACCTGTATTATACGCTTCATACCCTGCGGTTTTGGTTGCTATAAAGGATTAACGTCATTTTGACTAAATTATTGCTTTTTCGGTACGATCCGGCAGCTGCGGCCGTGTCAATTCGGTGAGGCTTGAGTTATAACTTTCAGTTGGCTTGAAGCCTGTCGATCACACGGCAGGCGCAGATATAGCGGGAACGGTAGTAGGGCTCCTGCGAGGAGGAGACACGCACCCCCGTGTTCGAAGCATGGACAAATTTGAAGCCGTCAGAACCGACCTCAGTCACAAGACCCACGTGTCCGACGGCCTTGCTGTTGCGGCTGCCGCCATAGAACACCAAGTCGCCAGGCTGTATCTCGTCGCGTTTGAGGCGCTTGCCTTCACCCACCTGCGACGGGGCCGAGGGACCGAGTGTGAGCCCGAACTTGGAATAGACATAGCGTGTGAAACCCGCACAGTCGAACCCGGCCGGTGTCTTGCCCCCCCAACGGTAGGGGGTACCAATATATTTCATGGCCTCGCCTATGACCGAGGCCGAGAGCGATGGCGTCGGCACAGGCAATGTGTCGCCGCAGCCAAAATCGAGCTGTTCCCACAGTTCGTTGTCGATGAATTCTTCCGAAAAGTCGGACATCTGGGCACTTACCCTATCCGGCACAAGCAACATGAAAAAAAACGCAAACGCAAAAACAAAACAAATTTCCCGCATAGGCTTTCAACCGTTGAATCGTTCAAAAAGAGGTGCAAATTTACGATTTTTTTTTTCAATGCCAAATACAAACCCGAAGGACGACATGGCAAATCGACGCTGCGAGGCTTTTCCGGACACACCCGCACGAGAACGGCGAGGTGGATTGCGATGCTTTGGAGATTGGCTATGAAAAAAGGCCTGCAAAACTGCAAGCCTTTTAGTTTCTGTGACTCCTGCAGGATTCAAACCTGCAACCTTCTGATCCGTAGTCAGATGCTCTATTCAGTTGAGCTAAGGAGCCATGCTTTCTTCTCAAAAGCGTTTGCAAAAGTACAAACTTTCGCAATACTGACCAAATTTTTTTTGATTATTTTTTTATATCAGTGGTTTTCAATATTATTGAGAGATGCGATTTCGTATTATCAGCCACAATCGACAAGTCGGTCTATGCTGCAAACACTCATTTTTCAAGTTTGTAGACTTCCCTGTAGAGCAGGTCGCGCATCTCGTCAAACTCGTCGTCGTCGAGTTCCATTTTCGAAAGTATCATCATAGGCACGCTCTCGCCGTCGCCATGGTACGAAGGCTGGTGATACTCGTAGGGGTTCTGGTAGAAACCCATGCTGGTGTAGAACTCGATGCGGTGGTCGGACGTGTCGTCGTGGGGCAATTCGACCTCGATGACCATCTGTCCTCCATGCTGTGTCATGAAGTTGAGAAACACCGCCTTGCCGAAACCGTTGTTGCGCAATTCCTCGGCAATGGCGAAATGCTCTACATATACAAACTCGTCGAAAGTCCAGTAGGTCAAGATACCTATCGGCTCGTCGTCGTTGGTGGCCACCATAAAATGGAAATTTGAAGGGCGTCCTTTGAGGTCGTCGAAATCGGGGCGTTCAACCCAAGGAAAAGCCGATTCGAAAAGGTCTTCCGCAAAATGCGGATGGTCAGAGTCTTCTAACGGAGTGAGCTGTATCATTGTTTATTGAGTTTCTGTTTTATGATTGACAGGATTAAAATCAGTGCTGGGGTTTTGCGAGTTGGAGCAATTTTGCTTAATTACTTGCTGAACCAGTCGGCTGGCGACAGGTTGAAACGGAGAAATATGGAATGTTGGGGTGCGAAACCTGAGTAGCCTTCGAGTTTTAGTCGCTCGTAGTAGAAGTTGTAGCCGAGGTCGATGCTGCCCATGCCGCTGAGCCCGATAATATAGCAGAGTGCAACACCCGCAAACCCGCCATAGCCTATGCCACCCTGGTTCACATACTCGTAGGACGCAGTGTAGGACGACGGGCTGTTGCCACCCCAGATGTCGAGGATGTCGTACGGACGGTTGGCAATCTCCATCGCGCTGGTCTTGACCTTTAGGTTGTTGAGGTTGAAACCCAGGTCAAATTCCAAGGCAATGGATTCGGAGAGATAGAAGCGTTTCAACACACCTAAATCGATGTTGATGCGATCTTCGCGTCCACCGATTTCGCAGCGGATGTATTGATTTGAATTCTGGAGAATGCCTGTGCCGTTGGTGCTGCTCAGGTTGAAGGCTCCTGCGGCAGTCAGCCGCGACCAGTCGAAACGCAACAGGAAGCCCCAGGCGGACTCAAAGTCGTAGCGCAGGCCAAGTCCGATCTGATAGGTGAGCTTGTAGCGCATGGAGCCATATTCGACCACTTGAAGCTGATCGGGACTGGATATGGCACTTGGCGATATATATTGACCCTCGACAAGGTCGTTCCATATCTGGTGGCCGTAGCTTTCGCTATGGAGAATTCGATTGACTGTGTTGGCGTTTTCGGGACGTCCAGAATAAAACTCTGCTTGTTTTTTGTTGGCTATCAGCATACCCACATTGAGCGATACCGACAGTCCTATCGGTCGGTTAGCCCCATAGGGCCTGTGCACGTCCCAATCGTCGGCCAGAACACCCTCGGCCATCAAAATAAGGACTATGGCAAGAATCGAACGCTTCATATCTGTTCTCTGCGTGACTTCATCATGGCAGCCAGAAGGTTGCGGGCACGGAGAAGCTGAACCTTAACCGTGCCCATCGGCATGTTGAGTTGCTGTGCGATTTCCTCGTAGGAGAGTTCGTCGAAATAGCGCATCTCAATCAGACGGCGATAGCGTGGTTTGATTTGCTGCACCACCTCGTGCAGAACAGCCTTGCGTTCCTGCGAGACCATGCTTTCTTCGGGCGAGGGCATATCGGACGGGAGCGGGTACTCGTAGACCTCGCCGTCCTTGCCGCTGGCCACATCATTGATGGAAACGGTCTGCATGCGCTTTTTTCGTATAAAGTCGATGCAGTGGTTCGATGCAATTGAGAAGAGCCAGGTGCTGAAAGCGTTGGTGGGACTGTAGAGATGCAACGAACTGAAAGCTTTGCTGAAGGTCTCGATGGTGAGATCGTCGGCATCGACGGGGCTGTTGGTCATCTTGAGCAGCATGGTGTAGAGCGGCTCCCTATACATGCCCATCAGGTCGGCGTAGGCTTTCTGGTCGTTGTGTTCACGTGCCTGACACACCAGCCTGTAGTCGCGGCGGGCTTTCTCGGTTGTGAGGTTGGATGAAGGTTCCATCGTTGGTGCTTGCTTATTTCTTGTACTTTAACGGCAAAAGTATAAGAAAAGTATTTGAGAAGAAAAAATAAATTTCAAAAAGAGGTGCAAACCAGCAAAGATTCTTTTCGCCGAGGGCTTTTTCGAGCTGTGCGAAAGCCAGAATCTGCCACACGAATTTCAGAAAAACGACGCCTGCGACAATTTGCCACGGGAAGAGAGCTGTTGCGAAAAGTGCCACCGCCGCGCCGTAGAAAAACAACAGGGCGATGCCATTGGCCGCGCCAGCCATTTTCTGAGCGAACGTGTGACCGTTGTAGGTGACGGTGCGGTGCCTGCGTGTCTGACGCCATGGTGCGAATTTGTCGGGTGCCTTGTTGACGACAAACGAATCTTTGTGGAGGCTTACGGCCGTGTTGCGGCCCGTAGCGTTGCGGTTGACAAAGATATCGTCGGCACCGTCGGGTATGGAGTAATGGCTTATGAGAGCCCCTTTCGAGAAAAAGAAAGCACGGCG
>CAJONE010000036.1 GCA_905235855.1 uncultured Bacteroidales bacterium | reverse complement strand
ATTAGCCTTGTTTTCCGCCGCCCCCAGCACACGCAACGGGCGACGGGCAGCGGAAATCGCACGGGCGTGGGGCTACCCAGCGCACGGAGTGCGCGCCCCACGTCCGTGTGATTTCCGGTAACTTTAAGACTGAAAAAATGCCCCAACTGAAAGATATTTTTGAGAAAGAACGCGACCGCAACGCGGCTGACAAGCTGGCTGTGATACACCTCTTCCGCGAGGGGACGTTCTACCGTGCCTACGAGTGGAGCGCCTGGCTGATGGTGCGCTACTACACGGAAATGAAGGTAACCCACAGGGTAATGAAAAGCGGCGAGGATGTGGTTTTTGTGGGGTTCCCGATGACGAGTCTCGATCGTTTCACCCCGGAGGGCGCACTCGTCGCACCCGACGGCGAGTCGTGTCTGGATGTGACTTTACCCGCTACCGCCTTTCCTCCCGATGCCGACACGGGATCGCAGCAGTCGGACTTCGCCAACTGGAAGCAAAGCCAGCCGTTGACCGAGGCCTCGAAAAAAACTGTTACAGAGGAGCGGCTGAAGGTTGAGCGCAGCGCACACCCGAGACTGACGGATGTGATGCGCGAGATAGTGTCCTATCCCATAGAGCAGCATTCGCCGATGGAGTGCATGGCGTTTCTCTGTCAGTTGAAAAGGCAGATTGCTGACATAATGTAGCGTTACAACACAAACAACAACGGAAAACAAAAAGGCAAATTCACAGGCGGCCGGCCCGCCGCGCTTCGTGTGGGCGGGACAGCAACGATGGGGTCATTGGCTTGCACAGGGCATTCCCTTGACCCCGAAAAAAACGTGGCCGCTGCCGCAAAAAAGGATTGGGGCAGCTTGTTCCTGCCCGCTGCCGGCAACCGCAACGGCTCGGAGTTCAACAACGCGGGCTCGAACGGCAACTACTGGTCTGCGTCGCTCAACGAGTCGAACCCGAACAACGCGTGGGGCATGAACTTCGGTTCTGACTATCAGGACGTGAGTGCCCGCGGACGCTTCTACGGACAATCCGTGCGCGCTGTGCGTTCTCAGAATTAGATTTATCAAAGAGTGGGTGCTGTCGACAATCTCTGTGGTAGGTGATTTCCCAGCACAATTGGATAACACTGGCGCTGGCGCTTGGGCGTTTCTTTCCCCATTACGGCCAGACGAAACGGCAGGACGGTTCTGGCCTGTCGCTCACATACTTTTTCCGCACATCCGGCGTTACTATACTGTAACTATGGACGCACTTAAAACTCTTGATATTGCTTTCCCCGCCGACTGGACAAATCTGGTCTCGGTCGACACTGTGTGCACCGTTGGCATGTTCGACGGCGTGCACCGCGGCCATCAGCATGTGCTGCACTGTCTCGACAGTCTGGCGCGCGAACGGGGGCTCGCCCCGCTGGTGGTCACCTTCGACCGCCATCCGCGTGTCGTGCTTGGCCACACCGACAACCACTTCCGCCTTCTCTCGTCGAACTCCGAACGCATCGAGGCTATGCGGCGGTACAGCTGCGCCAATATTGTCGTGGTTCGTTTCACCTCTCAGCTGGCCAAACTCTCGGCCTGCGACTTCTTCAGCTCGTATCTGAAACCGTACCTTCGCGTCAGTACTCTGCTGGTTGGCTACGACAACATGTTCGGCAACAAGCAGAAGGGTGATTTCGAGCGCCTGCTTGCCTTGCCCGATGTAGAGTGTGTCCGCGCCGAGGCTCTCGTGTCGGATGGCACGGAGATAAGTTCGACACAAATCCGAAATGCCCTGCAGCAGGGCGACATGGCCCGATGCAACGGCATGCTCGGCTACTGTTACTCGGTTTCGGGCACCGTGGTCCACGGCCACGCCATTGGCCGCACCATCGATTTCCCGACGGCCAATATCCAACTGTCCGACCCTATGAAGGCGATGCCGAAAGAGGGTGTCTATGCCGTATGGGCCGAGATAGACGGAGCCATGCACAAAGCCATGGCCAACTGGGGCGGACGCCCCACCTTGGGCGACAACGAACCTCTGCTTGAAGTCCACATCCTCGACTCGTGCGTCGACCTCTACGGACGCAACGCCAAAGTCTTTTTTGTGGCTCGCCTGCGCGACATAGTGGCTTTCGACAGCCTCGACGACTTGTCGCACCAACTCAGGTCGGACCGCCTGTCGACCCTTGATTATCTGTGCATTGAACCATGAAGCGGATTCTGACAATAACGGTTCTTCTCTTGTGCACTCTCGTTGCTGCGGCGCAGCCCGACCGTGTGTATAAGTCGCTCAAGGAGGTGAAGAACCCCGACGACGTATATATTCTCAAACTGCGCTACAAGCGTCTGAAGGCTGTGCCGCCCGAGGTGTTCACTTTCACCAACCTGCGCGAACTGAACCTCGGCTGCAACTTTATCGACTCGCTGCCGCCCGACATTGCGCGTCTGCAAAACCTTGAGGTGCTCAACCTTGAACGCAACTGGCTGCACTACTTGCCTGCTGAGATTGGACAGCTGCACAACCTCGCGAAACTCGACCTCAACCGCAACCCGTTGCAAGCGTTGCCCGAAACCATGTCGTCGCTGGCAAGCCTCGAACGCTTGGTGCTCTGGTCGACCGGGGTGAGCGAACTGCCGCTCACTTTTGTGGCTCTCGATGCCACGCTCAAGCTGCTCGACATGCGCGAGTGCTACCTCACCGACGAGCAGGTTGATGCCATCTGCGAACTGCTGCCCAGCGTGCGGAAATACTGGACGCTGAGCTGCAACTGCAAGAACTGATAACACAACTTGAACCGAAACGAACTAAATATAGCCATCTGCCAGCAGGACATTGTCTGGAACAACCGACAGGCCAACTTCGACCGGGTGCGAAGCTTGTTTGCCGCGATGACGGCTTCGGTCGACGTGATTGTCTTGCCGGAAACCTTCTCGTGTGGCTTTGGCGACAATATGGTCGAGATGGCTGAACCGCAGAATGGCCCGTCGATGCGGTTTGCGGTCGAAATGGCCAAACGACACGATGCCCTTTTTGTCGCCACCTGGCCGGTGCGTGTCGGCGGCAAGGTGTATAACCGGCTTCACTGGGTGCAGCCCGACGGTGTCTGTGGTTTTTACGACAAGGCGCACACCTTCCGCGTCAGTGGCGAGGCCGACATTATAGCACGCGGCACCGATCGCCGCGTATTCGAGTGGCGCGGCTGGCGCGTAAAACCGGTCGTATGCTACGACCTGCGTTTCCCCAAGTGGCTTCGCAACGCGATGCTGCCGGACGACAACAACGGCCAGCCGCCAGCTGGCTCTCCGCCTTTAACCGACTCTCCGAATCTCGCTTACGACCTTCTGATAGTCTGCGCCAACTGGCCCGGGTCGCGCCACGAGGCTTGGACCACGCTGCTGAAAGCCCGTGCCATAGAAAACCTCTCGTATGTGGTGGGGGTGAACCGCGTCGGTACCGACGGAGCCGGCATACCCTACACCGGCAACTCGGCGGTGGTCGACTTCAAAGGTATGGCAATGGCCGAATGCGAGGCTTGCAAGGAACAGCTACTGACGGCACGCCTCGACCGCAGGACACTCGAAACTTTCCGCCAACACTGGCCTTTCTATCTCGACTTTGATTAATATACGGCAGCTGTGGTTGCCTACTCTGACGATGAATAATATTGAACACAAACTCGGTTTCGACCGCATAAAGGAGATGGTTGCCGCACGTTGCAGCAACAGTTTGGCCGCGAGAATGGCTCACGACATGTGTTTCGAGACACGTCGCGACCGTATCGTGCGCGACCTCGCTCAGGTGGAAGAGTTTCGACAGATTCTGCTGCTCGACAACTCGTTCCCCGCTCAGGATTTCTTCGACATGACAGGGGTGCTCGAACACCTGCGTGTGGGCAACACCGTCATGGAGTTGCAGGAGCTGTTCGACATGAAATGCTCGCTCCACACCATTGCCGACTGCGTGAGATTTTTCTCGCGCGAGGAGGCTAATGACAAGTATCCGCAATTGTGCGAGCTTGCCTCGCACATCGACTTTGACACGCGCTTGCTGAGGCAGATCGACAAGACTGTCGACGACAAGGGCGAGTTATTCGACGACGCTTCGGATGCGCTACTCGACATACGCCGCCAGATGGCTCGCAAACGCGGTGAGGTGGACGGACAGCTCAACCGCTCGCTTGCCCGTGCCAAACGTGAGGGCTGGGCTCCCGAAAACGCAGAGATTACTATCCGCAACGGTCGTATGGTTATTCCGATGCTCGACACCCACCGCCGCAAAATCAAAGGCCTCATCCACGACGAGTCGGCCACACGGCAGACCGCCTATCTCGAACCCTCCGAGGTCGTGGAACTGAACAACGATCTGCGTGAGCTTGAATTTGCCGAACGCCACGAAATCCACAAGATACTTCTGCGTATTTGCGACTCTCTGCGCCCGCAAATCGACATGCTGGTCAACGACTACTGGGTTTTGGCGCGTTTCGACTTCATCAGGGCGAAAGCCTCTTTTGCACTGTTTGCAGGCGCTATGGTTCCGCGTGTGGCCGAAAAACCCGCTTTCGACTGGATTGCGGCGCGACATCCGCTTCTGCTGATCCAACGCAAAGAGTCGGGCAGTGGCGACGTGGTTCCGTTCGATCTGCGGCTCTCCGACCAAGAACGCATACTCATAATTTCTGGCCCTAACGCGGGGGGCAAATCGGTGTGTCTCAAGGCTGTAGGCCTGATGCAATACATGCTTCAGTGCGGGTTGCCGGTCACCTGCAGCGACACTTCCCAATTCGGAGTGTTCGACAGCATTTTCATAGATATCGGCGATGAGCAGTCGATCGAATCCGACCTCAGCACATATACTTCTCACCTGCAAAACCTTAAACTTCTGCTCGAAACAGCCGACAAGGGTACGCTGTTTCTGCTCGACGAGCTTGGTGGCGGGACCGAGCCTCGTTCAGGCTGTGCAATTGCCGAGGCATTGCTCGAGGAACTGTGCCGGCGTGGAGCCTATGGCATCGCAACCACACACTTCGCCGACCTGAAACTGCTGGCCGACCACTACGACGCTATTGTGAACGGTGCTATGCTCTTCGACACCGACAACATGTGTCCGCTCTATCGTCTGGCTATCGGACACCCGGGCTCGTCGTTCGCATTCGAGATTGCCTCCAATGTGGGATTTCCGAAAGATATTCTCGAAGCAGCGGGCGAAAAGGTGGGACATGAGATGCTCAACTTCGAGCATCAGCTGCAGCAAATCGAGCTCGACAAACAGGAGATAGCACGCAAGCAGGCCGAACTCGACGCTGCCGACAGGTTCCTTAACGAGGTGGTATCGAAATACCAGACGTTGTGCGACGATTTGGAAACCCGCAAACGCGAGATTCTGGCAAAGGCACGTTCAGAAGCTATGGATATTCTGGCCGGCGCTAACCGTGCCGTCGAGCAGACCATCAGCGACATAAAAAAAGTACAAGCCGAGAAACAGAAGACCATTGAAGCCAGGCAGAGGCTGAAGGAAAAAGCTGCCGAATTAGATGGTTGGCAATCAGCCGACAGCACTCGGATTAATCGGATTAGTCCGAATAATCTGGGCAATCCGGGAAATACGACCACTAACCATACACCAATCGCTGTAGGCGACATTGTGCGACTTGCCGACATGGATAGCTATGCCCAGGTTGTCGAGCTGAAGGGCAAAAAAGCTGTTGTGGAGAGCAATTCGATACGCATGACCATCACCCTCGACCGCCTCGAAAAAACCGCAAAGAAGTCTATTCCCACAGACAAGACAGTACAAAGAAGCAGCCGGTTCCAATCGATATATGACGATATCAACGAAAAACGCAAGTATTTCAACCCGACGCTCGACCTGCGCGGACACCGCGGCGAAGAGGCTTTGGCCGAGTTGCAGCACTTTCTCGACGAGGCTTCGCTGCTTGGCGAACACGAACTCCGGATTCTTCACGGCAAGGGCTATGGCATCCTGAAAACCATCATCCGCGAGCAGTTGCAGGCCAACCGCGATGTGCAGTCGTTCCACCCCGAACGTCTCGAACTCGGTGGCGAGGGTATAACTGTTGTCCACCTTCGCTAACGGACGGGCTTTAGTCGCCCAGCTCTGTAATCTCTTTGTCGCCAAACCAGTCGCTCATCTTTTTTCTTGCCTGGGCTTTGATTTCGGGCGTGATGTTTACGGCTACAGTTGCGAGTGCGGCCAGCATAACCGACAAATCGTCGGTAAATCCCGCTACGGGCAGCAGGTCGGGCACCAAGTCGGCGGGCAGTATAAAGTAGCCTAACGCTCCCACTATCACGCCTTTGGCCCATTGGGGCGTCTGGGGGCTTTGAAGTCCGTAATAGAGTTTCAGGGCCGAATAGACAGCCTTGGCTCCGGCTTTGGTTGCATAGCCTTTGATTTTTGACCAAAAGTTGTCGTCGTTGTAGTGTTGTTCGTATTTCCCGTAGTCTACGTTTTCTTCCATTTCAACTGATATTGTCGGTGATATCGGAAAAAAGTCTGCTATCCGTCGACAGCAGACTTTTTTCTTGGTATCGGGTGGGGGATGGCTGTGTCGCAGGTGCGTTTTAAGTCCACCCCGCTGTGTTTATTTCTTTTTGGCCTTTTTCTTGTCGGCAGTCTTTTTGTTGGCCGAGCTGTTGTCGTTGATGCCCAGTTTGGCTCGAATGGCTTCGGGTATGGCATCCTTGTGAACCACGATGTTCATGGTTTTGTAGCGCACAAAAGCTTTCGAGGCGTAGAATATGCCGTGGTAGTCGCCATAGTCGCCCCACGAGTTTTTGACCATATAGTATTCGTTGCCCATCTGGTCTTTGGCCTTGCCGTAGATCAGCATGCCGTGGTCGTCGGTGGTCTCCCAGTTGTCGTAGGCCTGCTGGCGCTCTTCCTGTGTGACCCAACGCTGCGGTGTGGGGTGTTTGGCCGCCTCGTCGGCGATGTCGCTGGCCTTCATGCCGCTCCAGCGCGACTGGTCGCTGCCGACCGAGGCTTTCTTGCCGTCGGTCTCGGGCAACACGCAGAATCCTTTGCGCACGCCCATACGGAATCCCGGTTCGCTCACGTCGCTGCCCCATGCCACGGTGTAGCCGTTGTCGATGGCGTAGTCGAAGATGTCCATCATCTCGTCGAGCGGCACGTTGTAGCTCAATCCCCAGCGCCAGTTGTCCTGTATCTCGAGCACAAACTGTTGGTAGAACGGATGGTGGGTGAACGATGTGATGCTCACGTAGTCGTCGGCGTTCAGGCCCAGGCTTTCGTAGAAGCTCTGCGGGGTGTATTCCTTGCCTTTGTATTTGAATTTTTCGGGCGACTTGCCGAGGTAGATTTCGTGAACGGCCTTGACTGCCTTTTTCCACATGGGCTCACCGTCGAGTCCAGACTGCAGTTTTTTCAGTTTTTCATTCTTGGCTATGGCGTTCACGATGGCATCGGTTATTGCGCTCAATTCGGTGTGGTTCGAAAGCGTGTCGCCATACATGGCGCCGGGACGCATCACCTCTTCGGGCACCAGTCCGAATGTTTTCATGCCGTAAATCACATCGTTGAAGGCTCCGCCCTGGCTGAAACTCACATCGCCGTGGGTGCGCACGGCGGCGGCAGCACGGTCGTTGTAGGTGTTCGCCACGATATACATCTCGCTCAGGTCATACTCGCCTTTCTCCAGGCGCAGCAGTTCGCTCTCGATAAACGCCAGTCCGCTGTAGCACCAGCAGGTGCCTGCATTGTTTTGGTTCTTGACCGAGGTGATGGGCAACTCTTTCACAATTTCGAACTTGTAGCCCTCGTCCTCGTCGGTCTTCTCTTGTGTCGTTTTCTGTGCAAACGCTGCAGTGCATAGCGTTGCAACAGCCAATAATGCAAAAAATTTTTTCATTGTGGTATGTTTTTGTTACTTGTTCGTTATTTCGAAATGTCTTCGTTTGTCGTCCGCCGATTCCCAAACTACTCCTCGGGTGCAAACATCGGATCCCATGCCGGAAGCATTATGGGCTTTTGGTTCAGCTCGGCTTTTAGGTTGGCCGGTATGTATTTCTCTTCAACCACCACGCGGAACATGTATTCGTTAAACCAGTCGTTGGTCATAATCAGGAATCCGTTGTGGCCGTATTTGCTGCCCCACGAGTTCTCAACCATCCACTTCAGCGGCTTGCCCTCTTTGTCCAAATCAACGGCGCAGAGTGTCATGGCATGACTGCTGCCACTGGCAAACGTGCGCACGCGCTGTTCCTTGTTCATTCCGAAAGTGGTTCCCATCAGCGATGCGTAGTCGTAGTTGTTCACATCCATGAAACCTTTGTCGCGGTCGAGGAATTTGCCCACGTCGCAGCTGAAATACATCATGGTGCTGTCTTTTATCGACGCTATACACATCGGGGCGATATCCTCCATTGGCAGGTTCAGGTAACGCCAGTTCTGCCCGTCGTAGACATGGCGGTCGTATTCGATTTCGTAAACCTTGTGGTATTCGCGTGTCGGGTCGTTCATTATCATATAGTAGGTCGAAAAGTCCTGTTTGGCATACTTCTCGTAGAACGACATAGGCGTATATTCTGCCGTCTCGACAATGTCGCCTTTAGCGTCGCGACGGGTCCAGGTGAACTTCGCGGGCGGCTCGCCGAAGGCCAGGGCAAGCATACGGTAGATGACGGTCAGCATTTCAGTCTTGCGGCTTTGAAGCTTTTGCGGTGTCATGCCTTTCTGTGCGGCCATTTCGCGCAGCTGCAGCCCGTCCTCGCGCAATTTTAACTGTATCAGGCTGCTGATGTTCGATGTGTTGTTGGTGTTATAGGTTTCGGGCATCACATCGGACGGCACGAGCCCGTATTTCTCTATCAGGTTGGCTACTCCCGTAAACTGGCCACCGTCCGACAGCGGGTTCTTGAAAAGCCATTCCACCTCTTTGTCGTCGAACGGTTTCTTGTAGGTGTCAATTACGGCCTGTAGGAACAGGTTCGACTTCTCCAACTGGTCGTAGAAGAATGTGTAGGCTTGTGAGAACTGGAAGTCGGCTGGCAAACCGTACTGGCGTATTGCCTTGTTGCGCAACACGTTCATTCCGGTAAACATCCAGCAGCGCCCCGACGATTTCTGGTCGGTGATTGCCTTGCTCTCGACTCGGTGTGAGAAATGGGCGTCAAACTTGGTGCTGTTGTCGTAGTTTATCGCCAGCTTGTTGGGACTGTTGGTCACCATTATGTTGCGTAGGGCCTTGTCTGCCGCGTTGCCGCCATACGATTTCTGCATCTGCTGCATCATCTCGGATGTGATGCCACCGGTGGCTGGTTGTGTGCTTTTCTTTTGCGCGTGTAGCATCGTGGTGCAACACAATATTGCTATAATCAGGCTAAAAAGTTTCTTCACGGTTTAAAATTTGAAACTGAAAAAAAGGAAATTGTGACAGGATGCGAGACGTGTCATTTCGTAGGCGGTTCAAGCACGCATACTTTGAACGACATGTCGCCGTACTGTTCGATGCTTGTCTGCGTCTGGAAGTCCGAGGCTTGGAACTTGAACGTTATGCTCCTCTCTTCTACGTCGTATGAAAATGTTTCGGCAAAAAATATCTCGTTGCCAGTGTTGTCATCGGTATATGAGCGGTAGAACTCGTAAGGCATGGGGTTGTCGCGCCCGTCGGCATCAACAAAATAGCATATCACGCATCCGTTTTCGATGACGTTTGCCGTGATGTCAACGTTCTCGAACGAGGCATACACATAGTCAAGGTTTGTCGCTCCTTGCCATTGGCTGGGCTGCACGGTGTAGTAGTGTGTCTTCATCTGCACTCCGTTGACCACTGTGGTGTTGTTGTAAACCACGGGTTGCGGCTCTTTTTGGCAGCCGGTCGCAACGCACACAAGAACCAGAATGCACAGTAGGGTTGGAATTCTTTTCATGATGCAATCCTATCGTCTGTTCTCAAACACACAAACTTTGAACGTCATGTTGCCATATTGGGCAAGACTTGTGGCATTGTCGAAATCCGATGCCTCAAACTTGAACGTCACGGTGCCGACCCCGTTCTCGACCGATGCGTCGTACGAGAATGTTTCGGAGTAGTAGTTTGTGCCATCCTGACGGAAAATCTCGTAAGGCAGCGGGTTGTCGCGCCCGTCTGCGTCAACGAGGTATGCCATTACGCATCCCTGTTCAATCACGTTGGGGGTTATGTCGGCGTTCTCGAACGGGGCGTAACTGTAGTCAAGGTTGTTGTTCGATATCCATTGGCTCGGCGTTACGGTGTAGTAACTTGTGTACATCTGTACGTCCTTTTTGCATCCGGTGGTGGCAAATACCATCATCGCCATGCAGAGTGCGAAAATTATTCTTTTCATAGTGGTGTTTTTTGTTTTTTACTTGAGTTATATTTTACAAAAGTACGTATTTTTTTTCAGTTTTGTGTTTTCTGTTTCAAGTTGGTGGTTTTCAATGCTGTGGAGATGGGTCAATGAGATTGGTTGGCCAAAACTTCGTTGAGGCATTTCAGGCTTACGGTCACATTGTTCATGTCGGCAGACCTGTCGCGCGGCACAAAACGTGTTGTCACTCTCTCTCCGGCATCCACGTCGAAGTAGTTTTTCTCGAAGTGACCATCCACATGTGGTTCGGTCTGCAGCATCACGTCGCGCATATAACTGTCGCTGCTGACCGTGACGGTGAGAAGTCCGTTTTGCCGGCTTTGTATCAGCTGGTAGTCGGGGTTTGTCAGTTTCAAGTCTTTCGGATACACCGAATAGTATTTCTCAAATTTTTCCAGGTCGGCATGGTCGTCGTATAGCGCCTGTGCACGATAGTGCAGGGCTTTCCAGTTGCCGTAGTGGTCGATGCTGCTCCACGAGGCCACCGGCCAGCTGTCGTTGAGTTGCCAATAGAGTGTGCCCATGCAGTGCGGCTGTGCTTTAAGGTGCTGCAGTATCCCGTATCCGGTACCCCAAGCCTGAAGCAGTTGCGAAACGTAGCAGTAGTCTTCCAGTGTGAGTGTATGGCTGTCCACTCCGTAGTACTTCATCATCGCATGGTCTATTATTTCTCGACCGCGTCCGTGTTTTTGGTGGCTGCATAGGGTGGGGGAGTCGATGTCGCGCTCGCTTTCGGCACAATATCGGCACACGGTACTCCAATCAGGATAACTCTGAAAGCCGTACTCGCTCATAAACCGCCCAGTCTTCTCTTTGTAGACCTCAAACGGCTCTTCACCCCACCAGACTCCCCAGTAGTGTGAATCGCCGTGGGTGACACACTCCGGATGCCCCCAGCCGAAAAGGGGCGAGGTGGTGATATATGGCCTCTGCATCGGGTCGCATTCGCGTACAGTTTGTGCCAATATGCCGTTTTCGCCGAAGATGGTGTCTATCCCGTGTTGCAGGCGCGCTCGCTGTTTGGCTGTCCAGTTGTATACACCCTGCCAGCCCCAGTCCTCCCATCCGTTCTTCACCTCGTTGTTGCCGCACCACAGCACTATGCACGGGTGTCGTGCGATGCGAGCCACGTTTTGGCGCGCCTCCTCTCGTATGCTTTCCAGCATTTCGGGCGTGTCGGGATATAGCATTGTAGAAAAGTTGAAGTCCATCCACACCATCAGCCCCAACGAGTCGCACAGGTCAAAAAAATAGTCGTGTTCGTAGATTCCGCCTCCCCACACTCTCACCATATTGAAGTTGGCCTCTTTCGCCGATGTGAGCAGGTAACGGTAGCGCTCTTTCATCTCGTTGTTCAAAACGGGGAATGTGTGAGCCGGAATCCAGTTCGCCCCTTTTATGAAAACGGGCTTCCCGTCACGGTAGAATGTGAACGACTGACCTATCGAGTCTTTCTCCTGACGTAGTTCGACATTCCACCTTTTCCCGCCTGTCGGTTCTCCTCGTCTGCACTCTGTCGGACGTTTGTTTGTCACGTATACATCTTTCCATATTCCGCAACTAAGCAGCTTCGGCCCCCAGTCCCAGCCTTGTTGGTAGGGCGCTATGCGTGTGAATGCCCGCCGGTCGGGTAGGGGTATGCCGTACTCTTGTTCCATAACGGAGTCATACAACGGATAAAACTGCACCAAAATGTCGCCGCAGAAGTCGGGCAACGGAAACTCGTAACGCACAAACATATTGTCTGTTTCGTGGGCTTCTGTTTTTTTTGCATCCCCGATGTTGTCGTAAAACACCACATCGGCTCGTCCGGCTAACCCTTCAAACACAACCCACAGCGAATCCCCTTTCGGCAGGTCGTTTCGGTTCAGATGGCAAGTATAGGTCCACTTGCATGCCGAAACCCATTTCACCGAATCCTCGTTGGTCCCCATATACGGGTCGCATGACAGCCCGTTGGCTTCAAGGTCGGTGTGTATAAATCCTGGTACGGTGGCCGGGTATTCTGCACCACCGTAGTCAAAACGCCATTCGGTGAGCGATTTTATGCTCTCGGTGGGCTTATGTGTGCAGCTGGCAAGTGTCAGCGCGAGTGAAAAGATTATCGTGTATATTGTATTGTTCATCCAATAGTATTTTTTTTCATTGCCTCGCTCTACAGGAATATCGCGCTTCGGTTTTGAACATCATATAAAATGTAGCCGTTCAGTGCTGTGCTGTAAATCTGTATTTTATGGTGCGGATTGTCTCTAAATGTCCTGTTTTATTTCCATGGCAGATATATCACTTTCTTTGTGTCGAACCACTCGTCGTCGAACCATTCTGAAATGTCCCATGTCTGCACCTTTTTCTTGAACGGCGCCAGCTCCACGCTAAGGTCTCCTCCTTTCAGGTACAGTATGCCGTTGCGCAGTTTGTGGTAGTGGACAGGCGAAATTTTCCCATGCACCCAGCCTGTAAACTCGCTCAGCGTCGTAACCGCCCTTGACACCACAAAGTCATACTCGCCTTTTATCTGCTCGGCACGTGTCTGCTCGGCACGGCAGTTCCGCAGGTCGAGTCTCTCTGTCACATCCTGCACCACTTTGATTTTTTTCCCTATCGAATCCACAAGGTGAAACCGTGCGTCCGGAAACATAATGGCCAGTGGCACACCGGGAAATCCTCCACCTGTACCTACGTCCAGTATCTCAGCCATCCCCTTGAACGGCTGCACCTTCGCTATGGCCAGCGAATGCAGCACATGGTGCTCGTAGAAGTTGGCCATGTCCTTCCGTGAGATTAGGTTTATCTTCGAGTTCCAGTCCTCGTATAGCGGCTCCATTGCCGCAAATTGTTCCTGCTGACGGCTTGTCAGTTCGGGAAAATATTTTGTGATTAAGTCCAATTTTCTACCAGAAATTTAATTGTTTGTGCCCGACATGCCTGTCTTGGTGATTCTGTACATCAGCTGCAGATCCTGATGGTTATACAGTTTCAGGTAGTAAACCCCAGGCGCGAAACACTCCATGTCAAGTCGATACTCCACCGTGTTCCACGTCCCGCGTGCTATCGGTTTCTCGTCGCTGTTTCGTAGCTCATAGTATATTACGTCGTTGCTTTGTTCGCGGCGCAGGCGTATATGGTCTTTCTTCGAGTTTGGTTTTATCATGATATGCTCTCCAAGCGAGGGCATGTCTCTCACCATGACTTGTTCCACGGCGTACGAGCTCATTTGGCTCTTTTGGTCGCTTTGCCCGTCGCTCTGCGCTGTCGCACAGCTTGTGGCCAGTAGTATCACGGCAACATTTACCAGCAGTTTGAAATGCTTCATGGCTTGTTTTTTAGGTGCAAATTTACTGATTTAGTACAAAAAAGCAAGCTTTGTATTGCAAAAAAAGGTTGGCATTCAATACCAACCTTCGTGTCTCGTTTTGGCTCTCACACTTTCTATCCCCTACAAATACGCCATAAGATGTTTGCTCTTCGAACTGTTTTTGAGCCTCTTCAGCCCTTTCTCCTTAATCTGTCGCACACGCTCTCGCGTCAGGTTGAATTTCATCGCTATTTCGTCCAGACTTAACGGGTGCGGTATTCCGATGCCGAAATACATTTTTATCACCTCGCGCTCGTATTCCGTAAGCGTGGCCAGCGAGCGCTCTATCTCCAGCGAAAGCGACTCTTTCATCAGCGCATCGTCTGTTGGCGGTGTATCCTCGTTGGGCAGCACGTCCACAAAGTTTGTGTCCTCGTCTGCCACCAGCGGCGCGTCAATCGATATATGACGCCCCGATATGCCCAATATGCTTTTGATTTTGTCTTCAGGCAGATCCACACGTTCGGCCAGCTCTTCTTCCGATGGCGGACGCTCCAGCTCCTGCTCCAGCTTTGCCCTTTCCTTGTTCAGCTTGTTCAGTGCACCAAGCTGGTTGGCGGGCAATCGCACTATCCTCGAATTTTCTGCTATCGCCTGAAGTATTGATTGGCGTATCCACCACACTGCATACGAGATGAATTTGAAACCTCTTGTCTCGTCGAAACGTTTGGCGGCCTTTATCAGCCCCACGTTTCCCTCATTTATAAGGTCTGGCAGGCTCAACCCCTGGTTTTGGTACTGTTTCGCAACCGATACCACGAACCTCAGATTAGCTCTTGTCAGCTTGTCCAACGCCGCCTGATCGCCGGTTTTGATGCGTTGTGCCAACTGCACCTCCTCCTCAGGTGTCAGCAACTCTTCGCTGCAGATGTCCTGAAGGTATTTGTCCAGCGACTTGATGTCGCGGTTCGTAATGGAATGGGTAATTTTTAACTGTCTCATCGTCTGATTGCATTGTGGCCGTGCGTCAAATGTTGCTATCCGACAACATCTCAACACATGCTTTCACTGTTATTTAATTGCTAAAACGTTAAAAAGTAAAAAATGTTACAGCCAAAATGTTAAAGTTGCACTCAATATAGCACGAACTCGTCCAGTCGTTGGCTTTCGCCGGCATTTCTGTCGTGACGCTTTCCGTTTCGTTTTTCTTTGTTCAAAGTGGTATAATTATCTATAGGTAAACATTTTGCTGGCTTATTAACATTCTGCCGTTGAAATTTGCCACGTAATTTCACAAAAAAGCCCATCGCCCAGTTAATTTCGGTACCTTAATTTACAAAGAATGTATCGGCTTCAGAATTTTTTTTTCGAGTTTAATAAACTGTAAACCAGTATAGATTATGTTGGCGGAGGCTCATTTCCGAAAAAAATATTTGTCAGTTTAAGAAAAGGTTGTATTTTTGCACTCGCTTTCGCCCGGAGGACGGGTGTTGAAAAAGGGAGCGACAGTATGTTGAAATTTTTTGGAAACATGAGATAGCGTGTGTCAGGGGTCTCATACAATAGGTATGGGGTTCGGACACGGACGAGTTTAGGTTAAAAATAGAACAA
>CAJONE010000035.1 GCA_905235855.1 uncultured Bacteroidales bacterium | reverse complement strand
ACTTACAAGGCTTATAGAACTTATAAGTCTTATTGGGCTTATGCCTTAATCCGGTTCTCGAGTGCGCACATGGCGTTGTAGGCTATCAGGCCGTTGGCGAGTTCGATGCTGCGCTCGTCCACCATGAGGTTCGGACGGTGCAGGTTGCAGAACGGCGTGCCTGGCTCGTGTATGCCTATGCGGAAATAGCACGAAGGTATTTTTTGCGCGAAGAAAGCGAAGTCCTCGGCGGTCATACGCAGGTCGAGCCACTGCACCTTGTCCTCGCCAAGAAACGCCACCGCGTTGTCGTGAACCTGTTGTGTGCACTCATCGTCGTTAAACACGTAGGGGTAACCATAGTCTATAAAAAGGTCGCATTCGCCACCCATGCTCTCGGCTATACCGCAGCTTATCTTGCGTATCTTCTCATGGCATTCGAGCCGCCATTTCTCGTCGAAAGTGCGGATAATGCCCTCCATCTTCACCTCGTCGGGTATGATGTTGGTGCGCCCGGAGCCGATAAATTTGCCGAACGACAGAGTTGTGGGCATCATAGGAGCCGCGTTTCGGCTCACAATCTGTTGCAAGGCCACCACAATATGGCTTGCAATAAGAATGGGGTCGACACTGAGATGTGGTGTGGCACCGTGGCCACCACGCCCTTTTACGGTCCAGTACAGTTCGTCGGTCGATGCCATATACTTGCCTTTGCGCATGCCCACGTAGCCGTAGTCCATTTCGGGCAGGCAGTGGAATGAATACATCTCATTGGGTGTGAGCTGGTCAAAGAGGCCATCGTCCATCATCATGCGTGCGCCGCCCGGATACATCTCCTCCGACGGCTCGAACACAAGCATGACGGTTCCGCGGAGATGTTCCTTCAGAGCCACCAGAATTTTGGCCGCGCCAAGAAGCGAGCTGGTGTGCATATCGTGGCCGCAGGCGTGCATCACGCCAGGGTTCTCGGAGGCGAAGGGCAACCCCGTGGCCTCGGTGAGAGGCAACGCGTCGTAGTCGGCACGCAGGCCGATGCAGTAGCCGTCGGGGTCGATGCCGCCACGTATCGTGGCCATACAGCCAGTCTTACCGATGCCCGTGCGGGGTTCGAGTCCCATTTCGCGCAAACGGTCGGCCACATAGTTCATCGTGCCGTATTCCTGTTGTGAGAGTTCGGGGTGACGATGCAGCCACCGACGCATCTCTATCACCTCGGCTATATTGTCGTGTGCAAGCTTCTTGATTTCTTCGATTTTAGTCATGGCGAGGAAGAAATGTATTGATTATCCTGTCAAACAAAAATGTCCACCATCAGATAGACAAACAGAATCAGAGCGAAGAGGAATTTCACCAGTGTGCTGCCGAGCAGCCCAAGAAAAGAGCCTACGGCCGCCTTGAAAGCCACCGTGCCGTCAGCTCCGGTGGTCAGCTCGCCAATATATGCGCCCACAAACGGACCGATGATTATTCCTATAATATTGGCCGGACCGATGGCAATGCCCAGTATCGGAAAGAGCAAAAGCGAGACTATGGCACCTATATTGGCGCCATGCATACCACGTTTGGAGCCGCCGAAGCGCTTGGCCGTCCAACCGGGCATAAGGTAATCGAGCACTATCAGAAACAAGGTGACAGCACCCGTGATGCCAACCACCCACCAGATATTGTCCCATGCCCATGTGGTGAAAGCGAAGGCCAAAAGACCCGCCCACGAAAGCGGAGGCCCTGGCAGAGCCGGTACGACAGAACCAATCAAACCCACAACAACGCAGACAATGGCAATTACGAGAAGGGCTGTGTTCATGAAAGTAGAGAATTTGGAAGAATATTGTATAAGTCTATATGGAATTGTGGATTCATACAATCTTTTTTATAAGTATCTCGGTTGTCATACCGTCGAGTAGCTCGATCGGCTGTTTTTCGGTGCTGCCAATCGAGGCCACGAGGTTGAAATCGGTGCAGAGGGTTTCGCTGCAGATGTAGTCCATGTGTGTGCGGACGGCCTCGTCCCATTCGCCACTCTGCAACTCGATGCGTATGCGGTCGGTCACGTCAAAACCTTCCTTGCGGATATTCTGTATTCGGTTCACCAACTCGCGGGCAATGCCCTCGTTGCGTAACTCGGGCGTAACCGTAATGTCGAGTGCCACAGTGAGGCTGCCCTCGTTGGCGACCACCCAGCCGGGAATGTCTTGCGTGGCTATCTCCACATCGGCAAGTGTCAGCTCTACCGACTGGCCATCAACCGTAAGGTTGTATTGTCCGGCAACTTCGAGAGCATTAATCTGTTCCTGCGAGAAAGCAGTGACAGCGGCACTGATGGATTTCATTATCTTGCCGTAGCGTGGGCCGAGGGTCTTGAAGTTAGGCTTGATGCGTTTCACCAGCAGGTTATTGTCGGCGGCAAGGAACTCTACACCCTTGATGTTGAGCTCGGAGCAAATCAGGTTGTCTACCGCTTCAATCTGCCGTTTCTGACGCTCGTCATGAACTGGAATGGAGATCTTCGAAAGCGGCTGACGTACCCGCAGGTTGCTCTTTTTGCGCAGCGAGAGCCCCATAGAGCATATCTGCTGGGCAAGCTGCATACGCTCTTCGAGCTGTTTGTCGATTAGGTTTTCATTGACGACAGGAAATGCCGCATGGTGTACCGATTCGGCATCAATACGATGGGTGACGGTGTTCAGGTCGAGGAACATACGCTCGCTGAAGAACGGCGCTATCGGAGCCATAAGGCGGCTGAGGGTTTCGAGACAGGTGTAGAGCGTTTGATAGGCCGAAATCTTGTCGTCGCTGTATTCGCCTTTCCAGAAACGGCGGCGGCAGAGTCGCACATACCAGTTGCTCAGGTATGCGTCGACAAACTCCTGTATGGCACGTCCGGCACGTGTAGGCTCGTAGTCGGCAAAAGCCTCGTCCACAGTCTTTGTGAGCGTGTTGAGCTCGGAAAGTATCCAGCGGTCAATCTCGGGACGTTTCTCAACCGGCAAGTCGGCCTCCTTGTACTCGAAGCCGTCTATGTTGGCATAGAGCGCGAAGAAACTGTAGGTGTTGTAGAGTGTGCCGAAAAGTTTGCGACGAACTTCGTCGACACCCTCGGCATCAAACTTCAGGTTGTCCCACGGTTGCGAATTGGTGATCATATACCAGCGAGTGGCGTCGGGACCATATTTGCCAAGTGTCTCGAAGGGGTCGACCGCATTGCCAAGACGTTTCGACATCTTGTTGCCGTTTTTGTCGAGCACCAGTCCGTTTGAAACAACGTTCCTGAAAGCCACCGAGTCGAAACACATGGTGGCGATGGCATGAAGCGTGTAGAACCATCCGCGTGTCTGGTCAACGCCTTCGGCAATGAAGTCGGCTGGGAACTGGTCTTTTGCCAGAGCCTCGCCCATATAGTGAATCTGGGCGTAGGGCATAGCACCGCTGTCGAACCACACGTCGATGAGATCCGGCTCACGACGCATGGGTTTGCCGCTGTCCGAAACGAGCACAACACTGTCGATATAGGGACGGTGCAGGTCGAATTTCGCGTAGTCGATGCCGCCATCGCCGGCAATGCAGCCCTTGTACGGGTTGTCGGACATCACGCCAGCGGCCACGGCCTTTTCAATTTCGTCGCAGAGTTCCTTTACGCTGCCTATACACTTTTCCTCCTTGCCGTCGTCGGTACGCCATATCGGGAGCGGTGTACCCCAATAGCGGCTGCGCGAGAGGTTCCAGTCGACGATGTTTTCGAGCCAGTTGCCGAAACGCCCTGAACCCGTGGCCTCGGGTTTCCAGTTGATGGTCTTGTTCAGCTCTATCATCCGCTCCTTTACTGCAGTGGTACGGATAAACCAGCTGTCGAGCGGATAATAGAGCACCGGCTTGTCGGTGCGCCAGCAGTGCGGATAACTGTGCGTGTGCTTCTCGCTCTTGAAAAGTTTGCCTTCGCCTTTGAGCATCACCACAATGTCCACGTCGAGCGACGGGTCTTTTTCGGTTTTGGTGGGGTCGTAGGCATTTTTGACAAACTTGCCAGCGTATGGTGTGTAGAGGTCGGCGTTCACGTTCGCACTCACCCATTCCGGGTCGAGGTCGTCGATTGGTGCGAAGCGTCCTTTGCGGTCAACCATCGGCATTTGCTTGCCGTCACGGTCGAAAAGCAGCAACTCGCCGATACCGGCTTTCTTGGCCACACGTGCGTCGTCGGCTCCGAAAGTGGGCGCAATGTGTACTATGCCCGTACCATCCTCGGTAGTGACGTAGTCGCCCAGTATGATGCGGAATGCGTCGTCGCCTGTCGGTTTCACCCACGGTATGAGCTGCTCATAGCGCAGCCCTTCGAGGTCGCGTCCCTTGCACTCGGCCACAATCTTGTATTCGGGCGACTTGCCCTCCGGAAACATGCTTCCCACCAGATTTTTAGCCATTATGATGCGGCAAGGTTCCTCACGATAGGGATGGGTGGTTTCAACCAACACATAGTCGATCGACGGACCGACACACAGAGCCGTGTTCGACGGCAAAGTCCACGGTGTGGTCGTCCATGCAATAGCATAGGTTGGCATGTCGTCCTGTGCAACCCACAGGCCACCGATCGGCGATTGCCGGTCGCTCACCATCCGAAACATCGCCACGCAGGTCAAATCCTTAACGTCGCGATAGCAACCAGGCATATTCAGCTCGTGGCTCGAAAGTCCCGTGCCAGCGGCAGGGCTGAAGGGCTGGATTGTGTAACCCTTGTAGAGCAGCCCTTTGTCGTAGAGTTTCTTCAACAGAAACCAAAGTGTCTCAATATATTCGTTGTCGAAAGTTATATACGGGTGTTCCAGGTCAATCCAATAGCCCATCTGACGCGTGAGCTCGTCCCAAAGGTCCTTGTATTTTAGCACCTCGGTGCGGCAGGCTTTGTTGTACTCGTCCACCGAGATTTTTTTTCCGATATCCTCCTTGGTGATGCCAAGGTTTTTCTCGACACCCAGCTCAACAGGCAAGCCGTGTGTGTCCCAGCCGGCCTTGCGGTCGACGAAATATCCCTTCTGCGCCTTGTATCGGCAGAAGACATCCTTTATCGTGCGAGCCATAACATGGTGTATGCCCGGTTTGCCATTGGCCGACGGAGGCCCGTCGTAGAAGACGAAAGCCGGATGTCCCTCGGCCAATTTCTGCCCTTTTTCAAATGTCTTGTTTTCCTCCCAAAAGCGACGAATATCCTCGCCAATCCGGGTCATATTAAGCTGCTTATACTCTTTGTAACTCATCGAGGTGTACAATTACAGTTTGACAATCTGTTAATTATGCCGAAACCGGCTGCAAAAACAATTTACAAATATATGAAATTATTGGTTACAAAGCAATTGCAAAGAGTCTAACCCGACCACTCTGATTAATCAGAGTAATCAGATTCCAACAACACCAAACAGTTTTCCGAAAACCACTCCACAACAAAAAAAGCTCCGGTTCTATCGAACCGAAGCCAAAACAAAAGCGTATGAAAAAAATGATGACTGATTCAGCTTATTTCTTCTTGAGGTACTCCTGCACATTGTCGGCAGGAACGATTTCCTCGCTGAACATATAAGCGTTGGTCTTCGGAGAGCGGACCATACGGATAACCTTTGCGTAGCTCTTGCCCGTGCTTGTCTTGAGGGTTGCAACAACTTTCTTTGCCATAGTCTATATCTCCTATTTGATTTCTTTGTGAACGGTTACTTTTTTCAGGAACGGGTTGTACTTCTTGAGCTCGATACGTTCCGGGGTGTTCTTCTTGTTCTTGGTGGTGACGTAGCGCGACATACCAGGAACACCGCTGTTTTTCTGCTCAGTGCATTCAAGTATCACCTGCACTCTTGCATCCTTGTTTTTCTTTGCCATAGCTTATCTTCGTTTAATGCGCTTCTCAGCGTTATTTTTGTTCAACATTTTGCCTTAAAAGCGTTTGCAAAAGTACTAACATTTTTCTAATTCACAACACAATTGTTGAAAAAATAATCCTCCAATCACATTAACCCTTGAAGACCAGTATATTACACAACTCACACTATCTAACCGTAATGGCAACATGGTATAACTCGCTAAGCGACAATTGTGGTTTTCTCTGAATTCCTTGTCAAATGGCAACGACCCCTTAGTATTATTCCTTGGGGGTCATTTTTCATTATCGGAGGGCAATAACAATCACGTTTTTACGTTATAACATCCATAATACGTGGCACCTATCAAAATGCAAGATGGGGTCAAACGGAAACATAAGACAGTTATACTATGACAGACAATAAGAAAGAACAAGAACGGAACGAACTGCACCGCACCATCTGGGCGATAGCGGACGAGATGAGAGGCAGCGTGGATGGTTGGGACTTCAAGTCGTACATTCTCGGCATCCTTTTTTATCGCTACATCAGCGAGAATATCGCCAACTACATCAACCGCGGCGAATGGGAAAGCGGCAACAGCGGTTTCGACTATGCAGACCTTAAAGACAGCGTGGCGGAAGATGCACGTGAGGAGATGGTCGGCGTGAAAGGGTTCTTCATCCTTCCGTCCCAACTGTTCTGCAACGTATGCAAGCATTGTGATAAGGATGACAACCTCAACGAGACCCTCGAAAAGATTTTCACCTCAATCGAGGCAAGTGCAAAGGGCACGGAGAGCGAAGACGACTTCAAAGGATTGTTTGCAGACCTCGACGTGAATAGCAACAAACTCGGAGCGACGGTCGTCAAACGAAACGAGAAACTTGTGAAACTACTTCGGGGCATACAGCAGATGCAACTCGGCAACTACCAGGACAACACCATCGATGCCTTCGGCGATGCATACGAGTATCTGATGTCGATGTATGCAAGCAATGCAGGCAAGAGTGGCGGCGAGTTCTACACCCCACAGGAGGTGTCGGAACTGCTCACCCGATTGGCGACACTCGGCAAAACCGAAGTCAATAAGGTGTATGACCCGGCGTGTGGTTCGGGTTCGCTGTTGTTGAAGGCGGCGAAGATACTCGGCAAGGAGAATGTCCGTCAGGGTTTCTTCGGTCAGGAAATCAACCTCACCACCTACAACCTGTGTCGTATAAATATGTTCCTGCACGACATCGACTACGACAAGTTCGACATAGCGTGTGAAGACACCCTTATTTCACCGCAGCACTGGGACGACGAACCCTTCGAGGTCATCGTCAGCAATCCCCCTTACAGCATCAAGTGGAAGGGCGACGACGACATCACCCTCATCAACGACCCCCGATATGCACCGGCCGGTGTCCTGGCACCCAAGAGCAAGGCGGACTTGGCGTTCATTATGCACTCGTTGGCGTGGTTGGCGACCAACGGAACGGCAAGCATCGTCTGTTTCCCCGGTGTGATGTATCGTGGCGGAGCGGAAAAGAAGATACGGCAATACCTCATCGACAACAACTATGTGGATTGTATCATCCAACTACCCGACAACCTGTTCTTCGGCACCAGCATAGCAACCTGCATTATGGTGTTGAAGAAGGCGAAGAAGGACAACAGCACCCTGTTCATAGATGCAAGCAAGGAGTGTGTGAAGATAACAAACAACAACAAGCTCACCCCCGAGAACATCGCCCACATCGTGCAGATGTTTGCAGACCGTAAGGACGTGCAGTACCAGTGCAAACTGGTGGGCAACGACACCATAGCGGAGGGCGACTACAACCTGTCGGTATCCACCTATGTGGAACAAGAGGACACCCGTGAGAAGGTGGATATCGTGGAACTGAATGCACGGATTGAGCAGATAGTAGCCCACGAGAACGAGTTGAGGGCACAGATTGACGAAATCATTAAGGAGTTGTAACAATGGAGTCGAGGAAGAATATAATATTCGATATGAATGACAAGACAGAAATGAAAGATAGTGCTGATAACAATACGCTCAACAAGGCGAAGGGACTGCTTGTTGACAATATACGACAGACGCTGCAGGAAGCCCGAAAAAGCATAGCCAGTTCGGTGAATTCCACCCTTGTTCGTGCCTACTGGCAGGTTGGCAAACACATTGTCGAATACGAGCAAGGCGGTGCCGAGCGGGCCGAGTATGGCAAGAATGTAATCAATAGCGTCTCAAAGCAGCTGGTCGCGGAGTTTGGAAGTGGCTTTACACCCACCAATCTGCGATATATGAGACAATTCTATCTCTGTTTCCCGATTTATCACACACTGTGTGACAAATTGAGTTGGTCGCATTGCCGCACACTGCTCAAAGTGCAAAACAGTGACACGATGAAGTGGTATCTGTCTGAGTGTGTACGAGAGAATTGGAGCGTCCGCCAGCTCGACCGGCAGATAAACACACTGTTTTATGAGCGTATGCTGGCAAGTCGCGACAAAGAATCCGTGAAAAAAGAGATACAGTCTACCGAGCCCCAGGTGTTAGCTCCGCGCGAGATTATCCGCGACCCTTACATACTCGATTTCTTGGGCATTCCGCAGAGTGAGCATTTCCTGGAAAGCGACCTTGAGCAAATGCTTATCAGCAAATTGCAGCATTTCTTACTCGAATTGGGCAAAGGCTATAGTTTTGTAGCACGGCAAAAACGCATCTCGTTCGATGACAAGCATTTCTATATCGACCTTGTGTTCTACAACTATATGGCACGCTGCTTTGTGCTCATCGACTTGAAGACGGACGAACTGACACATCAAGACCTCGGACAGATGCAGATGTATGTAAACTACTACACTCGATAGATGATGAATCCGGGCGACAATCCGCCAGTTGGCATTGTGCTTTGTGCCGACAAGAACGATGCCGTTGTGCAATATACATTGCCCGAAAACGAGAGCCAAATATTCGCTGCCAAATACTATACCTACCTGCCCACCAAAGAAGAGCTGCAACAACTTCTCAACAATTGCGACGGAGATTATTCCACAAACGATTAAACGACTATGAGTACGATAGAAGAACGAGATAATGAAGAATGTAGAATGAAGAATGTGGAATTGGGGAAGACCGGCCCGAGCGACAATTCTTCATTCTTAAATCCACATTCTGAATTGGGCAAGCTGATACAGCAATACTGTCCGGACGGGGTGGAGTGGAAACCCTTGGGGGATGTGTTTGAAATAAGGAATGGCTATACACCGTCAAAATCTAATTCTGAATTTTGGAATGGTGGCACTATTCCTTGGTTTCGAATGGAGGACATCCGACAGAACGGAAACATATTAAGTGATTCAATACAACACATCACACCACAAGCAGTTAAAGGGAAAGGCTTGTTCAAGGCAAACTCAATAATAATGGCCACAACGGCCACCATTGGTGAGCATGCAATGATAATTGCTGATTCGCTTGCGAATCAGCAATTCACGAATTTTTCAATTCGTGAATCGCTGAAAGATACATTAATGCCCAAGTTTGTGTTCTATTATTTCTTCGTGATAGATGAATGGTGTAAGCGGAACGTGAATGTCAGCAGTTTTCCTTCGGTAGAGATGGAAAGGTTGAAAGGTGTCGAAATCCCCCTTCCCCCACTACCGGTGCAAGAGGCGATAGTAAATATTCTCGACCGCTTCGCGGTATATGCAGCGGAGCTGCAAGCGGAGCTGCAAGCGGAGCTGCAAGCGAGACAACAACAATACCAATACTACCGAGACACCCTACTGTCATTCGACGGCAGAGATGATGTGCAATGGAATAAACTGGGAGAGGTGGCAGATTTGGGAACAGGTTCTCATAACACACAGGACGGATTGGTTGAAGGCAAATACCCGTTCTACACGAGAGGCTCCGAAATCCTTTATCTCAACGATTACGACTACGACGAAACTGCAATCATTACAGCGGGTGATGGTGCAGGTGTCGGAAAAGTATTTCACTTTGTTCAGGGCAAATATGCATTACACCAAAGAGCATATAGAATAGTTCCCAACGAGAAGATAGTGTTGGCACGGTTTGTTTATTACTACATTGGCGCAACATTCTACAACTACATAATGAAGAGTTCGGTTTCCTCATCAGTTGTTTCCATCAGGAAACCGATGATGGTTGATTACCCAATCCCTGTCCCATCCATAGAAGAACAAGAAAGGGTTATTTCCATCCTCGACAACTTTTATTCCCTCACCAACGACCTGACCCAAGGTCTTCCGGCGGAGATTGAGGCACGGCAGCAGCAATACGAGTATTACCGAGACCAACTATTGACGTTTAAGAGAAAGGAGGCGTAGCGATGACACAATACAACATCATAGCGGAGAACGAGGAATACACCGTCGTCAGCGTGTATGAAACCCAGTACGGGGCACCCGACCAATACCAGAGCGAGGCGGCACTTGAAAAGGACTTCATCAAGACCCTGACGGAGCAGGGATACGAGTACCTACCCATCCACACGGAGAAAGACTTGGTGGATAACCTTCGTGTGCAGTTGGAACGTCTGAACCACTACACCTTCACCGATGCAGAATGGGAGCGTTTCTTTGGCGAGAACATAGCGAACAAGAACAACGGCATCGAGGCAAAGACCACCAAGATACAGGAAGACTTCATTCAAGTGTTGAAGACCGACACGGGCGAGAGCAAGAACATCTACATCATAGACCGTAAGAACATCCACAACAACTACCTGCAAGTCATCAACCAGTATGAGGAAGGCGGCGGTTATCACGACACACGTTATGATGTATCGATCCTGATCAATGGTCTTCCCCTTGTGCATATCGAACTGAAACGGCGTGGCGTGCAACTGAAGGAGGCGTTCAACCAGATAAACCGTTATCAGCGGGACAGTTTCTGGGCGGGATGTGGATTGTACGAGTATGTACAGATTTTCGTCATCAGCAACGGCACCAACACCAAATACTATTCCAACACCACCCGTGCAAACCATATCAAGGAGCAGCAGCAGGGCGGACGGAACAAGACGAAGAAGACCAGCAACTCGTTTGAGTTCTCGTCGTTCTGGGCAGATAGCAACAACAAACCCATCCTCGACCTCATCGACTTCACAAAGACATTCTTCTCGAAGCACACCCTGTTAAACGTCCTGACCAAGTATTGTGTCTTTACAAGCGAGCGAATGTTGATGGTGATGAGACCATACCAGATAGCGGCCACGGAACGTATCATCGAGCGTATCAGGATAGCGAACAACTACAAGTTGTACGGCAAGATTGAGGGCGGCGGATACATCTGGCACACTACCGGCAGCGGCAAGACCCTGACCTCGTTCAAGACGGCACAGTTGGCATCACGCCTGGACTACATCGACAAGGTGTTGTTCGTGGTCGATAGAAAAGACCTCGACTACCAGACGATGAAAGAGTACAACCGTTTCGAGGAAGGGGCGGCGGACAGCAACTCATCGACGGCGGTATTGCAACGGCAGTTAGAGAATAAGGACAAGAATGGCGCATATCACGATTACAAGATAATCATCACCACCATTCAGAAATTGTCCATCTTCGTACAGAAGAACAAAGGACACGAGATATTCCAAAAGCACGTGGTCATCATCTTCGACGAGTGTCATCGGAGCAACTTCGGCGAGATGCACACGGCAATCACCAAGAACTTCAAGAAATACCATCTGTTCGGTTTCACCGGCACACCCATCTTTGCAGCAAATGCAAGCACGGGCGGCAACATACAACTCAAAACCACCCAACAGGCGTTCGGCGACAAACTGCATACCTACACCATCGTCGATGCAATCAACGACGAGAATGTCCTTCCGTTCCGTATCGACTATGTGAATACGCTCAAACAGAAGAGCGACATCAAGGACAAACAGATTTCGGCAATAGACCGAGAGAAGGCAATGTCGGCACCCGAGCGTGTGGAGGAGGTGGTGAGGTACATCCTCGAACACTTCGACCAGAAGACCAAACGGACATCCTACTACTCATTCCGAACCCTGCAAAACATCAGCGAGGTGGCAAGTGCAGGACGTGGCAAGGAGGTGAAGGAAGAGAAGATGGTGCAGAAACTACTCGGGTTTAATGCAATGTTTGCAGTGGCGTCCATCCCGATGGCGAAGGCATACTACAACGAGTTTAAGAAACAGCAGGCGGCACTACCCGAAGCAAAGCGGTTGAAGATAGCGACCATATATTCCTACGGTGCAAACGAGGAAGAGATTGATGGCATTCTGGCGGAAGAGAACCCCGAGAGCACCACCAACCTTGACCAGCAGAGCAGGGATTTCCTCGACGGAGCAATCAAGGACTACAACCAGATGTTCGGCACCAAGTACGACACCAGCAGCGAGCGGTTCCAGAACTACTACAAAGACCTTTCGTTGAGGACGAAGAACCGTCAGGTCGATTTGTTGATTGTGGTCAATATGTTCCTCACGGGTTTCGACGCAACCACGTTGAACACCCTGTTCGTGGATAAGAACCTACGACAGCACGGACTGATACAGAGTTATAGCAGAACCAACCGAATACTTAATTCCATCAAGACCTTCGGCAATATCGTCTGTTTCCGAAATCTGCAACAAGAGACCGACGATGCAATTGCACTGTTCGGCGACAAGGATGCAGCAAGTATCGTCCTGTTGAAAGACTTCAACTCGTACTACAACGGATACGACACACCCAACGGCAAGCACTGTTATGGATATTCGGAACTGGTGCAGCAGTTGATGAACGAGTTTCCCGACGGTCGTCCGGCAATGGGAGAGCAGGAGGAGAGACGGTTCATCGGTCTGTTCGGAAGTCTGTTGAAGAGCATCAACGTACTGCAAGCGTTCGACCAGTTCGAGGGCAAGGAACTACTCACCGACGGGCAGATGCAGGACTACCAGTCCCACTACCTCGATTTGAGAGACAAGTGGCGCAAGAGAACCTATGTGGATAAGGAAGTGATAAACGACGACCTCATCTTTGAAACCGAACTCATCCGTCAGGTGGAGATAAACATCGACTACATCCTAATGTTGGTTCAACAGTACCACGACAGCAACTGCAAGAACAAAGAGATACTGGTGAATATCTCAAAGGCAATCGGAGCAAGTATGAACCTTCGCAGCAAGAAGGAACTCATCGAGAGTTTCATCCAGACCGTCAATACCGAAGAGGATGTGAATGGGGCTTGGGAAGAATATGTGAAACGGAAGAGAGAGGAAGACCTTGCAACCATCATCAAAGAAGAACAGTTGAAGACAGCGGAGACTAAGAAGTACATCAGCAATGCATTCCGAGACGGTCAGTTGAGAACCACCGGCACCGACATCGACAAGATACTTCCGGCAATGTCGAGATTTGGCGGCGGCGGCAACCGTAGTTATGTGAAAACATCCGTCATCAAGAGGTTGAAGGAGTTTTTTGAGAAGTATCTGGGTCTGTAATTACCGCAGCAAACATTTTAATGGATGTTCTCGCCCGAGAGCATCCATTTTTTCAATCCGGATGACGGGTGCAGAAAGATGCTGATAGTCTTGCAAGTATCCACAATCATCTTTCTCCAAAGAGATGTCTGCAAGGGAGGGAGACACGGTAAGGCTCTCTCACATCAGTTTATCGGCTACATCCTCTACTCTTTGCATTATGGTTGATGGGAGTAGTTTTGCATAGACAGCCTCGGTGATTTTCGTAGAGCTGTGTCCCAACACCTTTGATACCGTCATTATATCACATCCGGCATTCAGCAACAATGTCCCACAGGTGTGTCTTGCAAGATGGGAGTGCAGTGTCTTGGTGATACCACACACCTCTTGGATTTCTTTCAGATAACTGTTGTATTTTTGGTTTGAGAGTGTCGGTAATAGATATTGGTGCTTAACCAATATCTCCTTGACCGGTGGCAGGACGGGAATGAAGGCAGGAACACCAGTCTTGATACGTTCCTTCACTATCCACTCCTTTCCGTCCTTATCAACCTTGATGTCGTTCTGGGTCAGAGCCGCCATATCACGATACGCCATCCCAGTATAACACTGGAATATGAATAAGTCCCTGACATTCTCCATAGACCTTGACCCCAACACCTTCGTCCGTATTGTACGAACCTCTTCAAGAGTCAATGGCTCTTTACTGACTTTGGTCTTGTGGAACTTGAACGTGATGGGATTTGTTGAAATATAACCTTCTCTTATGGCATAGATGAGCATAGTCTTTAACTTCCTCATATAGCATATCGCCGAGTTGTTAGACATCCTCCCCAGCATATAGGTATAGATACTCTCCATATCAGAGGTGGAGAGGTCGCCCAGCATCTTGTCGGTCTGCATCGCCTCCTTACAGTACCTGATGGTACATCTGTACTTGACGTAGATGGCTTGTGTTATCAACCCGACCTTCCTCTTCTCCTCTTGTTTTACCATAAACTCGTCAAAGAGTCCATACACGGAGATGCTGTTCTTCTTGATACCGTATTTGAAGGCATAGACGAAGGTATCTACCGTGAAGAGCAGACCCCGTTTCAGCATCTCGGTTTCGAGTGCATAGCATTTCATACGGACTGCTTCAATGTATTCATTTATCTGGTCATTGCCTTTGACCATTTGTTTCTTACTGTTGAACGACTTTGGGTCAATTCTTCTGTTGAGACTGACGAAACGTCGTTTCCCGTCGATGATGACGTAGAGTTCCAGAGGGGTCAGACCGTCCCTAACACTGGTCTTCCCTTTCCTACAAACAAAGTTGATTGTCATTTTTCTTTTAATTATAAGTTATACAATACGATATGAAAGAAAAATTAGGTCTCAGTCGGAGAAAATCAGGTCTCAGATTTGGAACTCCTCCACATCACCCATCTCCCTCCCTTGCAGACATCTCTTTGGAGAAAGATGATTGTGGATACTTGCAAGACTATCAGCATCTTTCTGCACCCGTCATCCGGATTGCAACCCGTGGAACCATAGTCCGGAAAGCTGCACGGTGCAAAAAAGAGAAAGACACCGAAAATCTTTTTGATTATCAGTGTCTTTCTTTGTGTTTCGGGGTGTTTTTCCCCCGTTCAAAGTGGAGCTGGAGGGAGTCGAACCCTCGTCCAAACAGTTGACAGAAAGGCTTTCTACATGCTTATCCGCTGGTTGGTTTTCGTGCTGGTGATGGACAACGGCACCCAACGCCAACCTTAGCCCCTAAAATTTCACCGTCGGCACGGGGCAAACCTTCGGCTATCCCTCTTTTCCGTGCACCTCCTTGTCGGACGCCAGAGGGCATGGCCTCCGGGAGATGTCTTGTCGCCACAATTGTGCGGCGATTAAGCTAAACCTACTGTGCTTCGGTTAGGCAGCAAGAGCGTAGTTGTTTTCGCCAATTATTGTTATGCATCGGTTTTCAAGGCTGCTGATGCGTGAGCCTGCATGCTTACCGTCCCCTCACGCTGCTGTCAAAACCGGTCAGCCCCAGGGTGGGTACACAAAAAAAGCTCTCGAACAAGAGAGCTTTGTTTGGCGGTCCGGACGAGACTCGAACTCGCGACCCCATGCGTGACAGGCATGTATTCTAACCAAACTGAACTACCGAACCGTGTCAAGATTTTTAAGAACTGTCCTTTCTTTCCTGAAAGCGTTTGCAAAAATACGTAAGTTTTTTTGATCTGAAAAAAAATTATCTTCTTTTTTTTATCCTTAATTGCGTAAACATTGATTATCAACAAGCTAAAATAAAAGACTATTGTGCATTGATTATGGGGTTTGCATATAGTTCGAGGATGTTTCTGCGCAGCTTTTCGGGATTGACGGTATTGTTTTTTTCAATAGCGGCGGCGATGTGCCGAGCGAAAAGTTCTGCCTGAGAGGAAGAATAGCGATGCGTGAACTGTTTCGTGTTAAAGAGGATGTCGTGAGCAATATAGTTGTTCGGCGAAAAGCGGTAAGCCGCATTGATTCGGGAATCGAGAATGGCGGCAAGCGAGTCGCAGAACTCGCTTCGTGAGGCAGGCAACTGCAAGAGATCGTCCTCGACGAGAGGTTTACCTATAGCGAGATGTACGGCACCCTTGTACTGCTTTATGCCGGTGATGATGCTTACGAGATCTTCGTTCTCGGATTTTCGGTATTGGCCGTCGACGGTCTTGCAGCGTTCCGCGGCTTTCAGCGCATCGCACGGCTCCCACTCGTATGAGACGGTGACGGGAACTATGTTCAGTCTGGCATAGTTGTCAGCAAGGTTGCGGTTTTTATGAGCCATTCCAAGCATTTTAACCAAGGCAGGGTCAGTGGCATCGTGACCATCTTTGGTACGGCCACCGCGCTGGGCAATCCATATTGACACGTTGTCGTTGAGTATGGAACTGTTAATATAGTCCGACAGGTGTTCCAAAGCGGAATAAAAACCCCTTGCCGAAGCGAAGTCACCACCCTTGTCGGATCCGCGCTCGGTGCGGAACATTTTGTTGCATAGCCCCAGCTCGCGCAGGAATTCGGATTTCATCAGGTTGGAACCGAATGTGATGCGTGTTGTTGGCAGACCGTGTGTATCGAGAATGCACTGAAGCAGGTAGGCATCGAGCACGATATCGCGGTGGTTGGAAATATAGAGATAGGCCTTGCCGGGCTTGATGTTTTCCAGACCTGAAAAAGAGAAAGAGGACATGGTTTTCTCGACAACGGTGGCCATACCCCGGACCATTACGCGATGCTGAAGGTCGGCGATACCCGTGATACTGTCGAGGAGATTCGCGAACTCGTCGTAGGTCATGTCGGGAAAAGCATAGGCCACCACAGGCTTAAGTTCAGGGAACCGCCTGATGCGCTTAAGAGCAACAAGCATTTCGGCATCGGTGTAGTGTCGTATGTCGTCGAAACGTGTCATCATTGGCCGATATGGGTTAATGTATGCAAACTGGACTCAATGGTTTCGTGTGTCGATAAACTTGACGGGTTTACGGCTTTTGGGTGGGAATATGATGCGACGCAATTCGTCGTCGGGCAAGATTTCAATATTGGGGGCCACCCGTATGCGAGAGCGGAAACTGTCTTTCAGCTCCTTGACAATATCATCGTTTTGTATGCACGCAGATGCTGCAGCGACAGCTTTTTGGCGCAAGCTTATCTTAACCAGCACATCGTCGGTGCCTGCATCGTTGGTGCTCACTGTTATGCAATAATTTTCGACAAATCCACAATTGTCGAGCACATCGTTGATTGCAGGTGGATAGAGCGTTGTACCTTTAAGCTTGATCATGTTGTTTTTGCGACCCACTAACGGTGAAAGGCGATATGAGTTGCGGCCACAGCGGCACCGTTCGACATGCTTTGCCGCCATATCGCCAGTACGGAAACGCAAAAGCGGCATGGCCTCGACACCAAGCGTTGTCACTACAATTTCGCCCACCTTGCCATCAGGCACGGGCTTATTGTCCTCGCCAATGATTTCAACAATTATCAGTTCGGGATGCACATGCCCGCCCAAACCATATTCGCATTCCGAGAAAGTGGCTCCCATTTCGGTGGAAGAGTAGGTTGCAAACAAATCAACATCCCATTTCTCCTTTATCCGCTGTCCCAACAGGTTAAGGGTGAAATCCTGCTCGCGCAGCCCCTCCCCTATGCCTATGATACGCCGAACACTGCTGTTGCGGTAGTCGATGCCGTGATCCTCGGCATATTGCAGAAGTTTCAGAATAAACGATGGCACGCACATAAGAGTGTCTGGCCTTAGGCGGCGTATCGTGTCCCACTGCAATTCCGGAATACCGTTGCCAACGCGTATCACCGAAGCCCCGAGTTCGCGCAGGCCGAGAAAATAGGCCATGCCAGCCATGAAGCGCTTGTCGAGTGTGGTCATGAGTTGCACGATATTGCCGGGCGCGAGGCCCGCACAGCTGAACGACTTCCGCTCGTTGTAGGCCAACCGCTGCAGGTCTTTTTCTGTACATCCGAAAGTCACTGGGTCGCCCAAAGTGCCCGATGTGGTGATATAATCTATTATTTTCTCCTTCGCGCAGCATAGGAAATCGTCGTTGTAGAGCTGTAGGTCTTTCTTTTCGGTGAAGGGGAGTTTGGCCAAATCCTCTATATGCCGGATATCCTCGACAGCCACATCCGCGCAAGCAAACACCCGCTGATAGTATGGCGAATGTGATTTGAGATAGGATAGCGCTTTCATGAGCATGCTTTCCTGAAATGCATTGATTTCGGCGCACGATTGAAATTCTATGTCTGTCATAAGCAATTGGTTACTGAGCATTGGTATTGAATGAGACACTTTTATTTCACGACTTCCTGAAACCATTTCAGAAATTCGTGTTTCCACTCTCGACATTCGGGCGAGCCTTTCTTTTCGCTCACACCGAATCCATGGCCTCCGGTCTTGTATTGTATGTATTTGTGAAGGACATGCCGGGCAGTCAAGGCGGAATCGAGCAACATACTGTTGCGGAAATCCACTACCGGATCATCGACGCAGTTGACCACAAATACAGGAGGGCAGTCGGAAGGCACGTGACGTTCGAGCGACAACGAGTCGCGCAGTTTTTCGTCGCGCCAGCCTTTGTCGCCAAGCAGACCGCGACGTGAACGTCGGTGTACACAATCTTCGGTCATTGTAACAACCGGGTAGATGGGAGCAACAAAAAGAGGTTTGAACTCGCGCTCGAAACAACCCATCGTCATAACAAGATGTCCGCCGGCCGAGAATCCCATAAGGCCTATGCGATTAGTGTCTATATTGTATTCATCGGCATGGTGATTCAGCCACTGCAGCGCGGCATGCGCGTCAAGAAACATGTCGGGTTGCTGACGTCCGCGACAGACAGTGCGATAGTGGAATGCCCATGCCCACCATCCGGCCACACGGTAGCGAAGCACGAAAGCGCTGAACCCCTGGCTCTGCAGCCATTTTGCCACCTCCTGTCCCTCGCCTTTATAGTCGAGCCAGCAGTAGCTTCCACCAGGACATACTACCACCGCAGCACGTGGATTCCGAACCGTATAGCATTCGATAGTCACCTTGCGTTCCGCCCTGTTCTTCGGGTTGGAGTAGAGATGCACTATTTCCTGCGAAGCAACTTCAAAAGAGAAAGCCAGCAGCAAAAACAGGCTGAAAGCCGATTGAAAGCGTTTAATGTTGAGATTGTTGTTCATTGCCGTTTTTCCACTCAATGAATGTCTGTCGCCGTTTTCAGTTCGTAGTGCAGGTTGGGCGGCAGGATGCTGACATTGCATGCAACGTTGTAGTCGTCCTCGTTGTCGAATGCCACATAATATTCTTTTTCTTTATGTGATAGAGCCCTCAATAGCGCTATTTCGCCTTGCCCTGCGGACTCAGAATGCCGGTCGCAGTCTCCCGACTTGTCGAACTCTTTCAGCGCGAGCCGACAGCGATGATAGACATCTCGCCCCTTATATAGGTATTGGTGGCGCACCAAGGGCATGAAATAGCGCTCGTCCTCTATCGTTGCGGCCATTTGAGCAAGCTTGTTCTCATAGTGCGTCCGCATGTTCGATGCCATCGCGAGCGACTCCGTATTGCGGAATGTCTCAAATGCTTGCCTTTGTCCGATTTCTACAGTTATTTTTCCCTCACGAATCAGTATGTCGGTTTTCGGCATTACGTCGCCCGCCCCGTGAATGTATACCGGAAGCAGATCGATGCCCAAGTCTTTTGCCAACTGGAAGGCACCTTTGTGCATACGTCCTATTGTGCCGTCGACAGAGCGTGTTCCTTCTGGGAAAATCAACACCGAATAACCCCGCTCCGTCAATCCGCGAAGCCGTGGCAGAAGATAGTCATAGCCCTTGCTCACCGGGTAGAACTGAGCATAGCGTATCACAACGCCGTAGAGCGGGTCGTGCCACACCCAGTCGTTGGTCAAAACAACCATCTTGGGGGTTAGCATCAGCACGGCAGCCAAATCTAAATGCGACGTATGGTTTGCTATGATTACAGCTGGTTTCACGAAACATTCGCCATGTGGGTTTTCAACAGATGACTTGACTTTTGGCAACATTTTCAGCCCAGTTTTCATTGCTGCCTGCAGGAAGCGATGATAGTTGAGTTGTGCACGCTCGCCCTTGCCGGCAAATAATCTGTAGATCCATGTAAGTGGCGTTACGATAAGCATAGAAAAAGCGCCGAACACACCCAAAACATAAGCTGTGAAGAGCAGTCTTCTGACAGTTACCGGCATCTCGCGCTTCACCCCTTTTTTAGTCGTGAGCCAGCGGAATATCAGCGGCGGCAGATAGCAAGCCATCAGTATGACAGTGAGCATACCGATAATGGCCACCTCGCCCAAAGAGCGCATAGCTGGGTGCTTGGCGAAAATTAGCACACCTATGCCTACAAACATAAGTGCCGCAGAGATTATCACGCTGCGACGGTAGCTCCGCAGCCGCTTCTTGCCGCAGGCGTATTCATACATCAGACCTTCGGTGATGAATATGGTGTAGTCGTCGCCCTGCCCGAATATGAATGTGGCAAGTATTATGTTTACGATATTGAATTTAACCCCAGCGATATCCATCAGTCCGAGAATCCACAGCCATCCCACCGTCAGCGGTATGAATGAGAGGATGGCCAGCTCAATGCGCCCAAGCGAAAGCCAGAGGAAGAAAAAGACCACAAATCCACATACATAAAGGATAAAGTTGAAGTCGTCCTGCAGGTCGTTTACGAGATTCGAGCCCACGTCGGATGTGTCGAACGCAAAGCCGGTTTTGCACGCAGCAGCACGCAGCACGGTCTTGGCCGATTGAACATCGTTGCTGTCCACCTCGACAAAGCTTACCACCGCCGTCCCCTTGCCAGTCTTGATGATGTGCCCCGAGCAAAGATCCGTAACCGCCGTCAAGTCTGACATTTCATGAACTTCGTACACGTTTTGCAAACGTTCATAGAACGGGGCAAAAGCCGCGTCGGTGAAACCCATATTTGCAGCCTTTCGTCTTACGTTTTCGGCCAATGTGCGGTTTTTCGAACAGAAACAGTTCCACCGTTCTATTGCCTCTTTTTGCCGCACCGTGGACGGAAGCAAACCATCCACACCACTCACAGCGTAGCCTTTGAGTGTCTCCATAAGCCTTTCGTTTGCGACAAGTGCCGAATCGAGACTACCACCCTCCGAAACCACGTATATCATACTTTTGTCGGTACTGTTTCCGATGTCGCCGCTCATCAGTTTCAGATCCTCCCGTTGCTGCGGGGTCATGTAGTTTATATTGTGCAGGTCGTCGTCGAACTCTGTCTTGGTGCTAAACCAGCCAAAGATCACAGTCAGCACGACAACTGCAACAAATGCGATTGTTCTGATAACGCGATTCGGAGTTTCAACAGTTTGTCGGGAATCGACTGTAGGTGATGTGGAACCAACCACTGCCTGTCGTCTGCCACTTATGGCAACGTGCGGTAGCCAAACCATTACCACAATGATGGTTCCGACCAGCATCAGGGCACCAAACAGCCCAAGGTCGCGCATTGCCTCCGCCTTTACGAACACCAGACAGGCAAACGCGCTTACGGTGGTTATGTTTCCCGTGACAAGTGGCTCGACCATCTCTTTCAGCGACTCGCGTTTGTCGGTGTGGTCGCGTATATGGTCGAGGTAATGAAGCGGATAGTTTACCGCTATGCCTATAAGCACCGACCCGATGCCAATCACTATTACCGACAAACTCGGCTTCACCAAGGCAATCACCCCCAAGGCAAACAGCCAGCCGACGGCCACGCTTGCTGCCAGCCACACGATATTACGCTTGCGGCCCATCGTGAAGAAAAGTATCGCCAAAATGAAAACTGAAGCTATAACGACCCCTATAAGACTGTCGTGTTTTATTTGACTGGCATTGCTGCAGGCAATAAGTCCCGCGCTGACGGCACTTATTCTGACGTTAGAAATCTTACTTTCGACCGAGTCGGCCAATGATTCAATCTGCTTTGCAAGCCGCCCGTACGCCCGAGTGTCCGATGAAGCAAATGGTACACGGATGAATGCATAGCCGTTGCCGAAGGTATCTGTTACAAATCCATCCTCAAGGCTGTATTTGTCGCCATAGCCGAGTGCTGCAAGTCTCTGCAACGCCGGCGAGAACAGGTTTAACGGGTCGGAAGATACCGCCTGTAGCGCTATACCCGACATCGGGAACGCGAGCATCTGACGTATGTTCAGCAGGCAGGAGTCAATGTAGCCCGACTGCGAAAGCAGGGAGTCCATCCTGTCGTAGTCATCATTTGTAAGATGAATCGCTATATTTTCGCCTATGGCATCCATCGCATCCAAGACACGGTTCTCATCCACATGGCATTCAAGCGCTAATCCACTGTCGTCAACTGGCCACAACATTTCAAACAATTCCATTGCTTCGAACAGCGACTGGCGGTCACCATCGGTTGGTCTGAAAATCACTGTCGCACGCCCCTGATCACCCAGCCGGCTATAGATTTCAGTGTATCGTCCGTTCTCCTCGCTCCGCGGCAGAAAGTCGGCTATGTTCTCGCCGTATTTCAACCTGAAACTTAGCAACACACATGCAACTATCGCGAACGTAAGCGTTAGGGCCGCTATCCAGCGATGCTTCTCAAAATAGTCATATATGGCAAGAACAAGGCGAGTCATGTGGTTGGGTTTAACTTTTGCTTTCCAGTTTTCTCAAAACCATCGAAGGATACCCGTACACCAACGCCCCCAAAAACAAAATCGTATTCAGTACAAATATCCTCATGAAATCGGCGAAAGGCCTGAAATGGCTTACTCTCTCGCCCTGCGGCGCGTAATACACCCTCACAGGAACATCGCATAGCCTCACACCGTGCCAGGCCGAAAACACAAGCAGTTCCAGCTCGGCCTCATAACGATTTGTGATCAAGCCACGAGCAGGAAGGCAACTGAGCGTATAAAAACGGAATCCCGTCTGTGTGTCTTTCAAAGGCTGCCATGTCTGCACGTGGAACCAGAAGTTTCCAAACCGGTTGGCAAACCGGTTGCCCAATGGCATACCGTCTGCCGAAAGATTGCGGCGGCCAACCACGATAAACCGTTTTTCGCCTGCGACGATCTCCTTTTCTGCTGTGGCTGTCAGCTTTTCTATATCCTCCGGAAAGTGCTGCCCGTCGCTGTCGAGTGTCACGGCATATTCATATCCCAAACGCTTGGCCTTCGCAAAGCCCTCACACAGTGCATATCCTTTGCCATGATTCTTACTGTACGATACAACACTCACGCGCGAGTTGTCACGATAGCGTTCAAGAATATCCGCTGTTCCGTCTGTGCAACCGTCGTTCACCACAATAACATGATTTTCCCCTGTTGCCGCCAGTGTCCGCTCTATAACGTCCGCCAACGTGCTCTGGTTGTTGTACGTGGCAATTATTGTACAGTATATCATACAATTATCATTTTTATAAAGACACGGCAATCCGTTAACATACAGTTCAACGCTACGGGGTACGACTGACTTTCATGTCAAAAAATTCTATTACCGTGTTGTTGCCGTCTTTTTCGGTAACGACAATTTTCTGCACTGTACAGTCCGATTGCGAAAAATTTATATCTACCGCCGCCATCATTCGCTGCATGTCACGGCGTTTCGGTTTGGCTCGAAGTTGGTAGGTTTTGCCATCGTCATATAGCTTGAAGTCGAACGTCTTTTCGTCGGCCACCTTGCCGTCTTGCAACATTTCGCTCACCATGCCGGCGATACCTTTGGCCATACGGCTCTTTCCGTTGCCTACACCGTCTACACTTACCGTCGTTCCATTTATTTCAATCACCTTTGCCAACGGTTTCTCGTATTCCCATCTGATAACCCCATCGCGCTGAAAGGAGATTTTACCGCTCGACACAATCGATTCTTTCAACAACGTTGTCGTGCGTGTCTGACGGAAACGCCCCGTGAACGACTTGACGGCTTTTGTTTTGCTTTCAAGCTCCGTAACGACCTCGGCGCGTTTTTTGCCGGTCAATTCGACTGTGTTCTGCGCATAAAATTGCGGGGCAACCAGCACAAGCGCAAGCAAAATCAACATTCTCTTCATAGTTCGGAAAATCTACACCTGACTTCTTTCATTTCATGATGAAAAAACATCCTGCTATGATAAGTGCCACACCAATCCATCGCATGGCGGGTACCTCCTCACCAAACACCAGTATCGCAGCCACCATTCCAAAGATGTAGGCCACCGACGTGAGCGGATAGGCCTGACTGAAAGGATAGTGTTTGAGTATATAAAACCAAAGGAGTGCGGCAAGACCAAAACAAACACCCATCGCGGCGAACCACCAGTCGGTCAATACGGACTTGAAAAAATCCCACGACCAGACAAACTTCGGCAACGCTTTTAAGGCTATCTTGAGCAACACTTGGCCGCCCGCAAGCAAACCGCTTTGCAGGCATACAAGCACACACATTTTTATCATATCACTTGCCATGGCAACACTTTTATTCAAAACTCGTTGTTATTTAACTCTGTACATTTGTACACATATACGGGTATATTTTGCAAAGATACAAAGAATTACGCATCAGCGAAAAAGTTTGTGCCCAAACTGTGGTTTGTGGCTTCGGTCGTACCGCACCCCAGTTTCGGTTCTCCGACTTTGCCACCAATGTCTCTTCCGAAAACCTCGCCTCAATTTCAACCTTGCGGCCAATAATACTGTCGCCTTTATTCTCCCGATTTTTAGCGAATGCTCCGACATGACATATCGGCCTTAGTCGGACACTTGCCCGATGTAATGTTCCGCTATCTGGTATGCACATCACAAAAAATCGATTGTGAAAATGGGGTATTTGTCGCAGATACACAATAAAGCAATCTTTTGCTCGTTAAAAAATATCAAACGGGAGCCACAGAACGGTATAGGACAGACCCTTTCAATATTGGTTTCCTTTCCGTTTACATAATGAATCCCATGCATATCAATGAAAACAAATTGAACAAACAATAATCATGAAACGTTACGAAATCAAATATCTCTTAAAGGAGGATGTGAGTGCCCTGATCGGACAAGATATCTGTGTCAAAGGGTGGGTGCGGACCAAGCGCGGCAACAAAAATGTCGCATTTCTCGCCATCAACGACGGTTCGATTATCCATAACATTCAGGTGGTAGCCGACCCGATGAAATTCGAGGAAGAGCTGAAACGCATTTCCACCGGTGCCTGCATCGGCGTTGAAGGCAAACTTGTCGTAAGTCAGGGCAGTGGCCAGGCCGTGGAAGTTCAGGCCGAAAAAATTGTGGTCTACGGCGAAGCCGACCCCAACACATACCCACTGCAGAAAAAAGGCCACTCGATGGAATTTCTGCGCGAAATCGGTCACCTACGCCTACGCACCAACACTTTCGGTGCCATAATGCGTTTGCGCCACAACATGGCAATAGCCATCCACACCTTTTTCCACGAACGCGGATTTTTCTATTTCCACACGCCGCTCATCACGGCCTCTGACTGCGAAGGCGCCGGCGAAATGTTCCACGTTTCAACACTCGACCCCGAAAACCCACCGCGCAAGGATGACGGCACCATTGACTGGGAACAGGACTTCTTCGGCAAATTCACAGCACTAACCGTAAGCGGGCAACTTGAGGGTGAATTAGGTGCCACATCACTGGGCAAAATCTATACCTTCGGCCCCACATTCCGTGCCGAAAACAGTAATACACCGCGCCATCTGGCCGAATTCTGGATGATTGAACCCGAAATGGCGTTCTATGACCTCGACAGCCTGACCGAACTGGAAGAAGAATTCATCAAATATCTCGTCAAGTGGGCACTTGACCACTGTATGGACGACATTGAATTCCTCAACAAAATGATAGATCCCAGCCTGATTGAGAGGTTGAAGAGCGTCATAGACACAGACTTCGTGCGCCTGCCTTACACCGAGGGTATCAAAATTCTTGAGGACGCGGTGGCAAAAGGCCACAAGTTCGAATTCCCAGTCAGTTGGGGTGTCGACCTCGCCTCCGAACACGAACGCTATCTTGTGGAACAGCACTTCAAGAAACCCGTCATAATGGTAGACTACCCGAAAGACATCAAAGCTTTCTATATGAAACAGAATGACGATGGCCGAACAGTGCAGGGCACCGATGTGCTTTTCCCGCAAATTGGCGAAATAATCGGAGGTTCGGTGCGCGAGGAGTCCTACGACAAACTGATGAACCGCATAAACGAGTTGAACATTCCGATGAAAGACATGTGGTGGTATCTCGACACACGCCGTTTTGGCACCTGCCCGCACGCCGGATTCGGACTTGGGTTCGAACGTCTGATGCTCTTCGTCACAGGCATGGCCAACATCCGCGACGTCATTCCATTCCCCCGCACGCCGAAGACTGCCGAATTCTAAACCAGACATCGCCATGACGAGGGATGCAGACACGATGTACATGCAGCGATGCCTGCAGTTAGCCACCAATGGGCTTGGACGCACACGACCCAACCCATTAGTGGGGTGTGTTGTCGTCAAAGACGGAAACGTCATCAGCGAGGGGTTCCACCAGCAGTACGGGCAGAACCATGCCGAGCGAAATGCACTTCTACGGCTTCCCGATAAACAGGCAATAGGTGCAACTCTATATGTCAACCTTGAACCCTGTAGCCACTTTGGACACACACCTCCCTGTGCCGACCTTATTATCAAGAAAGGAATTTCGAAGGTGGTCTGCTGCAACGACGACCCCAATCCGCTTGTGTC
>CAJONE010000034.1 GCA_905235855.1 uncultured Bacteroidales bacterium | reverse complement strand
GTGTGTAGACTACGGTGTTGCCGCCGTCGGTGACGATTATTTGGTCGGACATGGAGAGCTCGTCGTTGGTCAGCTCCACTTTGATTGTGTTGCCTGTTTCGGCACGCAGAGTGATGCTGCGGCTACGGTTCAATCCATACCAGCTGCTGTTGACGCCGTCGTCATACAGGATGGTTGTTTCCTCAGTCACCAGGGTGTCGAGTGTGCCGCCGTCCTCTGGCGGGAAGGCGATGTAGTCGCCTATCACCGAGAGTTCGATGCTGACAATAGAGTCGCAGCCGTAGGTGGATTGATAGTTGATGGAGTGGGTCTCGTCACTGCTGAATATCTGTCCGTCTATAGTCAGTGGCATCTGCATAGAGACGGCGTTGCGCGAACGGTGGAAAGTGTAGCTGTAGCCGTAGCTTTGCGCTGTAGACTCGGTCTCTTCGGTGAAGGCTTGCGCCCAGAATATGCGTGTGGTGTCGGTAGCCGTGCATCCCCCGTTGTCGGTGATGGTGACAGCAGCTTGATTGTGCGGCTGGTCGAGGGTCATGGTTTCTGCGGTAGAGGCGATGTTGGGGTCGTCGGTATAATGCCATTCGTAGCTGTAAGGCGTAGCACCGCCGGTCGGTACAACAGTGACTGTGTGATCGGTTGTGTTGGAACACAGTGTGTCGTTGCCGCCGGTCAGCGTGAGCTGTATTTTTGTTCCGACATAAACCAATGTGTCGGCATGTTTGCTGTTGTTCACGTTTACAACCGTGAAGGTGTGCCATCCGGGGGGCACGTTGCTGTAGGTTTCGTCGCCGTCGTTAAGATTGTTCCAGTCGGGGTCGTCAATATAGTATTCAAATGTTTCGTCGCCGCCGCATGTGGCTGACGCGGTAATGGTGACGGTGGTCGTGCCGTTGCAGATGGGGTCGAATGTCACTTCATCGATGACCACTCCGGCGTTCTCAATTGAGCAGGTGATGTTGAATGTCCAGTCAGATGTGTTCGAGACGAGCGATGCAGCCTGGCCGCCGCAGTAGGGCCGAAGGCTTATCTCATACTGCCCTATGGAGAGGTAGCCGAGGGAGATGTACCAGTCGGCGTCTTGGGTTGTTGTGGTGGAATCGGTCCAGCTCGTTGTTGTTTCGGTGACGATTACGTGCAGGCTGTCGAGGGTCGATGAGCCTGTGTAGTTGAGTGTGATGAGGTCGTAAAGGTCGAAATCCTCGGCATCTGAAGCCGAAATCTCGAAATCGGCGGCATCGAATGTGCCGCACTGCGCATGGACGCTTCCGAAACTGAAGGTGGAGAGCAGAAATGCCAGTAAATAGAATTTCGCTTGTTTGTTTACCGTTTCTCGACACTCTTTCACAGCTGTAACGGGTAATATTTGTACCATATATTGTGTGTGTGTTTTACTAATATGTTGTAATATACAAGCCTATACTTTGCAAAGTGTATAGTAAATTAGTAACAAAATTATGTTAAAAATTTCAAAATCACAAGAAAAAGCGAAAGAAAAGTTTTTAACAGCCGACGCAGAGGCTTGGTGGCTGCAGAAATGTGGTCGGTTGGTTTGAGTAAACGATTATGATTCTTTGGCATAGGCGATGCAGGGCTATTGTGCCTTTCAGTTGCGTTGGCGAATCAGTCAACGCTGTCAGAATAAAAATTGACTCGCAGACGGAAAAAAAATCGGTGCGTCAAAACATGGTTCTCTTATTATCTGCTGGCGTACCGCATTCATCGTATAGAGTTTAAGTACTGTAACTTTTTGTCGTTTATTTTTGCTAATCAAACTATTGTGTTTATCTTTGCAGCATTCGTAAACAAAACAATCACAAAACACATTAATTGATATGCAAAGAGATACACAAATCTTCGACCTCATCCAGAAAGAGCGTGAGCGTCAGACCAAGGGCATCGAGCTGATTGCCTCCGAAAACTTTGTCAGCGACCAGGTGATGGAAGCCATGGGCTCCGTCATGACCAACAAATATGCCGAAGGCTACCCCGGCAAACGCTACTACGGCGGATGCCAGGTGGTGGACCAGAGCGAGACCATTGCTATAGAGCGTGCTAAAAAACTTTACGGCGCCTGCTGGGCCAACGTACAACCCCATAGTGGCGCACAGGCCAACATGGCCGTGTTTCTGGCGTGCCTCAATAGCGGCGACACTTTCATGGGCATGGATCTCAACCACGGTGGCCACCTCTCGCACGGCAGCCCCGTGAACTTCTCGGGCATCAACTACCATGTCGTAGGCTATCAGGTCAAGGAGGAAACCGGCATTGTGGACTATGACGACATGGAGAAGAAAGCTCTCGAACACCGTCCGAAGCTCATCATTGGCGGCGGCTCGGCTTATAGCCGCGACTGGGACTGGGCTCGCATGCGCGAGATAGCCGACAAGATCGGTGCCATCCTCATGGGCGACATCAGCCATCCGAGTGGCCTCATTGCCAAGGGCTACCTGAACAACGCGGTGAAATATTGTCACATCGTCACCACCACCACCCACAAGACCCTGCGCGGTCCGCGCGGCGGCATGATTCTTATGGGGCAAGATTTCGACAATCCGTGGGGCAAGACCACCCCGAAAGGCGAAATCAAGAAGATGTCGGCTCTGCTCGACAGTGCCGTGTTCCCCGGCACACAGGGCGGCCCGTTGGAGCATGTCATAGCAGCCAAGGCTGTGGCTCTCGGCGAGGCTTTGACCGACAGTTACGACCAATACATACAGCAGGTGATGAAGAACGCCAAAGTCATGAGTGAGGCTTTTATGTCCAAGGGTTACAAGGTCATTAGCGGTGGCACCGACAACCATCTGATGCTCATCGACCTCCGTCCCAAGTTCCCCGAACTGACCGGTAAGGAAGCAGAGAACGCACTGGTGGCAGCCGATATCACTATCAACAAGAATATGGTGCCGTTCGACAGCCGCAGCGCTTTCAAGACCAGCGGTCTGCGCGTCGGAACGCCGGCTATCACCACTCGCGGCCTGAAAGAGAGCGACATGCAGGTGATAGTTGACATGATCGACCAGGTGCTCTGCAACCCGACCGACGAGGCTGTGCGTGCCAGAATCACCGGCCATGTGAACGAAATGATGCAAAACCGCCCGCTTTTCGCGTGGTAGTGTCGTGAACGGTTATAAGTCCGGCTTGTCAGTCATGTCTGACGGGCCGGATTTTTTTGTACCGATAAACAACAATCCATGAAAAAACTCTTTTTCAACGAAAAGGCGATGCTGTGTGTTGTCCTGCTCAACGTGGCCGCCATATTTCTGCAGGAGTGCGGCCTTTGGCATCCGGCACTCGCACTTGTCGACATAATTTGCTCCATCATGTTCCTCGCCGAAATGATAGTCAAGCACAATACATTTGGAATTAAGGGCTACTGGCGCGACAGATGGAATGCGCTGGATGGCACGGTGACGCTGGCCACTATCCCTGCTCTGGTGGCCTACTTTGTGCCCGATATGTTCGGCTACAACTTCATTATAGCCTTTCGCGCCCTGCGAGTGTTCAAACTTTTCCGCACCGCACGACGATTTCCCAACATCAAAGCCATTTGGGTGGGTTTCAAGCTCGCACTTCGCCAGTCGGCTGCATTCCTGCTTGGTTATCTGGTGATTATCATCGTCGTTGCGATGTTCAACTCGGCTGTTTTCTCGCACGTGGCTCCGCAGTATTTCGGCAACCCGCTCAACGGCATCTATGCCATGTTCCAGATGTTCACCGTCGAGGGCTGGTACGAAATCCCCAACGCTGTGGCGGGAGGCTTGCCACCCGTTTGGGCACACCTGGTGAGGCTTTATTTCTGCATTCTTGTTTTCGGCGGCGGTATCATTGGCATGTCGCTCATCAACTCCATATTCGTCGACGCTCTCGCCGCCGACAACAACGACGATGTGAAAGCCAAACTCGACCAGTTGGAAAAAAAACTCAATCGTATCCTCGACGAGCTCGACAAAGAACCTACCAGTCACGGTCACAACGACCACTGCTGACAACAGGCTGCGAAACAACCTTCTGCACTGTAACCTTTGTTTTGCGCATTTTCGAGATTGTGGACCTCACGCATATAGTTGGCTACTACTTGAGCTGATTTGGATTTCGATGTTTGTCTGTGTCATCGGACAAGGGCAATCGACATCGTATTGTCACAATATTCCCATATATACTATTGATAGTGCCATCGTAGATAAAATCGCCACTGTCCAACACTGGAACTTCAACGTCGTGAATATCTGGCATTCTGTTATTCATCATTTATTCCTTGCTATGCAGAACACCGCAGGAGTCGACGCAATATTCCCAAAAATCGAGACCGTTCACCGCGTCACTTATTTTCTGTCCAACAGCATAACTGCCGCCCGAAACTAAATTTCTCGTCTTTGTCATCCTCAATCATTTATTTTTATTGCAAAAGTGCATCAAGAAAATAATCCTACACCCCCAAAATACTAACAATAAAATCAACAGTATCAAATGTTTGTCCTTGACTATTTCCGAACGGGTAAGTTCCAATAAGAAACGCAGCTTTTTGAGAGAAAAACGAGGCTGGAAAAGGAGTTTTTTCTTGAAAAGAAAGAGGAAAGCATACTCTCCCTCTGCGTAGATGAGAAAAAGTATGTAACTATCAGGCGGTTATCAAACATTGCCCACTATGATTCAGATGCCGAAAACGCGTTACCCTATTGGGATTCAAACCTTCGAGCGCATTGTCAAAGAAGGTTATCATTATATTGACAGGACCGATTCGGTCTGGCGGTTGGCCCATACTGCCACCTATACTTTCCTGAGATGTCCGAGGCGGTTTGGCAAGTCGCTGCTTACCACCACGCTGAAGTCCTATTTCGAAGGGCGGCGAGACCTGTTCGAGGGACTCAAAATCATGCCGCTGGAGCGGGAATGGAAGCAATACCCCGTGATACACCTCGACATGAGTTTCGCCAAAAACCAAGGCAACGCCGACGCGTTGAAAAACTGTCTGAAAGACTCTCTCTACACCTAATGGTGAACGATACGGGGTGGATATTTCCGATCTCAATCCCGGACGCGGTATGCGCAAAATAATAGAGAAAGTATACAGCACAGAGAAATTGCAGGCGGCGATTATTATTGACGAGTATGACGCGCCGCTGCTCGACGTGATGCACGAGCAGGAGAACATCGGTCACATGCGCAAGGTCATGCAAGAGTTCTACCAACCACTCAAGGCTTGCGAAGGTATGATACGGTTCTGCTTCATGACCGGCATAACGAAATTCAGCCAGCAGAGCATCTTCTCGACACTGTGTGTAGACGCTGGTGAAGTGCTGGAGCGGTCGCGTCGATGCCATAGTCTATATGCCGCAGGTAATCTATCTGTTCGAGTTCAAGACACGCGACACGGCCGACGCAGCCGCCGCACAGATCGACGCGAAAGGCTACGCCGACCGCTTCGCCACCGACCAGCGCAAGGTGGTCAAAGTGAGCGTGCAGTTCGACCTCGACACTTGGACCTTAGGCGACTGGACAGAGGCCGACAGCTAACAGCCTACATCCAACGGCTAACCTATAATTTGCAATAAAATAATTGATTTGGCGTTAAGTGTAGAAAGCGAGTATACAATAACCTTTAAAACCTAATGTTATGGATCTACAGAGCATCACAACCTTAATGCTTTCGGCAGACTACAAGGAGCGAATGAAAGCCGAGTACTACCACGTGCAAAACCGCCGGGAGAACCTCGAAGCCGTTCTGAAACTTTGGGACAACGGCAAGCTGCCTTTCGTGCCCGACTGCCCGCGCAGTATCTACGACCTGCAGCTTCGAACCATGAAAGACTACATGGCTATACTCGAAGCCCGTGCCAAGATGGAAGGCATCGAACTCTGATACACAATAAATGTATGTCACCGATTCGCCGTTGTGCCTACACAATGGCGAGTGGTTTCTGTGTAGTACAAATCCACCTTTTTTCATCTTACCGATTGCCCTTTTTTTATGAATATCCTTGTTACAGGCGGAGCCGGCTATATAGGATCTCACACGCTTGTCGAACTCTACAAGGCCGGTCACACGGCTGTTGTGGTTGACAACCTTTCCAACAGCAATGTCGAAAGCCTTCGGCGCGTGGAGTCAATATTAAACGACGAAATGCCGAACCGGAAAGTCGCAATACCTTTTTATAATGTCGACATACGCGACCGCAAAGGTCTCGAAAGTGTCTTTGAACACCACAGCTTCGATGCCTGCATCCACTTTGCCGGACTTAAGGCAGTGGGCGAAAGTGTCGAAAAACCATGGGAATACTACGAAAACAACATTGGCGGAACGCTCACACTCGTCGATGAGATGCGGCGGCACGGTTGCCGGAACATCATTTTTAGCTCGTCGGCCACCGTCTATGGCGATCCCGACGAAATACCCATCACCGAAAACTGTCCGAAGGGCTTATGCACCAACCCCTATGGTTGGACCAAAAGTATGATCGAGCAGATGTTAACCGATATTCAGAAATCTGAAAATGAGTGGAATGTGGTTTTGCTGCGTTATTTTAATCCTGTGGGTGCTCATCCTGGCGGCAGTATAGGAGAGTGTCCCAACGGCATTCCCAACAACCTGATGCCATATATCACGCAGGTCGCCATGGGCAAGCGTCTGGAACTCGGAGTGTTCGGCAACGATTACCCCACGCCCGACGGCACCGGTGTGCGTGACTATATCCACGTTTGCGACCTCGCCACCGCACATGTCTGTGCGCTCCGATGCTTCAACCCATTGTTCGGACACTCAGACAGTCGCCCGTTCATCTACAATATCGGCACCGGACGGGGCTATTCGGTTCTCGATGTGGTGAACGCTTTCGAGCGTGTGAACGGTGTTGCAGTGCCATACCGCATCAAATCTCGCAGGGCTGGTGACATAGCGGCCTGTTACTGCGACCCGTCAAAGGCCAAGTCCGAGTTGGGCTGGACGGCAAAATACAACCTCGACGACATGGTACGCGACAGTTGGCGTTGGCAACAGCAAAACCCCGACGGCTACAATGCTACCTCCGATATGCGGGCGGACACCGGTACACCAAGTGGCTTACACGTGGATAATGGTATCGCACCCAAGCTGTAGTCCATGCTGCGGTCTTATGGACGCGAGTGACTTCTCGCAATTATTATTGATATACACGATGCGGTGATGTCTTTTTTCGGCACTATACCGCTGATTTGGATTTGTATGTGGTATTTGAATAGTTTCGTCACGGATATTTGTTGTAAATTTGCAACATAAATATTCGCTACCATGAAATTCCTAATTCGCGCGAGCTATCCCAATTACTATATGACATCGCTTTTTGCCCGCGAAGGGCGTAATCCGTTCGACTACGACAACGAGTCGCCAGACAATCCTTTGCCGGGCAACAAGCCTGGTACGGTGATTTATGAAGACGAACGGGGCGAAAGACGCGAATACCCGCCCCGCTGGTATGACATGTACTACCTGCTCAAACACACCGGCTCCGTTCAGGAGCGATACTTGACGATGCTCCTCAACGAGGCTGACGGAAACACGATTACCGAACTCGACGAGCTTCGTGAATCTTTTCGCGACGAGTGCCGTGCCTATGTGTCGGGTAACTCTCTTTACGACAGTGAAAACTTGGTGACAACACTTTCTCCAGGCGACTTCACCGACCAGCAGATAAGCCACAAAGGTCACATGTTGCTCGACCTTACACGCGACTGCTATCCCGTGCCTGACTTCTGCATTCTCACGGCTGCGTCGTTTCCTCGTAACGACCAGTTCGAAACCACGCTCGAACGTGCCGTGCGCAACCTTGAAATCATGACGGCCTCGCACCTCGGCGATGGGCAGAACCCACTTGTATTTGCCATCCGCTGCGCCATGCCGCAGTACATTCCGGGGCTGATGCCCACTTTACTCAACATCGGTGTGACGCGCACGGCCTACGAGGCATTGCGCCGCCGCTACGACGAGACTATGGCCAACCGCGTTTATCTCAGCACCCTGCACACTCTTATGGAGATAATAGGCATCGGAAACCAGTTCGCCTCCAACGACATCGGCATCTCGCCCGATATGCAACGGCAGCGTATAAGCAATATGGAAACCGCAATCACCGCCGCTTCGCCCGACGGCGAACGCCTGCTTGCCGACGCACACTTCCAGGCTCTTCGCGTGGCGCAGTATGTGCGTCAGTTTTTTGTGGCCAACCAGGATATGATTCTCACGTTCATGCAAGGCAAACAGGCCTACCCGTCGCTCATTCTGCAGCGTATGGTGTGGACCATCGGCAACGAGCAGTCCTATCCAGGTGTGCTTTATAGCCATCACAGCCGCACTGGCGTTGGTCGCCAGATCGAGAGCTACCGCAACATATTCGGCGAGGAGATAATGACCGGCGACGTGACCTCCGTCGATTCGGCCTACACCGACCGCAACGAGATAAAGTCAGATTTTCCGGCGGTATATCACTTCGACCCGCTTCTTCGAAAACTCGAAAGCCGCTACAAAAGCCCTGTAACTATCGAATTTGCAGTGGAGACCAACGTCAACCAGCGCAGCCTGTTCGCCGTCTTGCAACTCAACATGAGTGAGATGACTGGCCGGGCTGCACTTCTCTCGGCCATCGAACTCTACCGTACTGGTGCCATTGCCGCCGGCGACGTGGTCGACCTTATCAAACCTTACCATCTGCGGCAGATTGTCTCTGCCTCGATCGACGACCGTTCGCTCTCGCAGCTACAGTTTTTCGGCAAGGGTCTCAATGTACTGCCGCGCACTGCAATCTCGGCGGTTCTCTGCTTCAGTGTTGCGGCTGCACGCCACATGAAGGCCAATGGCCATAACGTCTGCCTTTGCCAGGAGCGCTTTGTCCCGCAGGACACCATCACCCTCAACGAAGTCGATGCCATACTTAGTCTCTCGCCGGCCGCTATCCATGTGGTTACCGCCTGTCGCGGTTATGGCATACCGGCATTCATGAACCTACAGTCCTATGGCATCAAAATCGAGGGCGACAGGCTCGTCAATTGCGAAGGTCTCGAAATTGCCGAGTTCGAGAGCATTACCCTTTCCAGCAAGCGACAATCCATATACAAAGGTATTGCGGCCTTCAAGCCCGCCCGTTTCACTAAATATCTCGAAGGTCAGCCTGTCCAACTCTCCGATGAGGAAAAGGTTTTCTTTGCACAGATGAAAGATGCCTACGCCACATATCAGGACATCGTCACCAGTCAGAAAACCAACCATATCAACGACATCGACAAGCTTGCGCGCCTTATCCGTTGCGACCTTCAGTCGCAGCCCGACACCGCACGCGAACTGGTCAACAACTGGTATCTTTTGCACGCTGACGACTACGTCCAGCAGGTTCTACAAAGCAAGATGGGGTCACACCTCGACCAGTCGCGAGTGTTCGACTTGCTTACCAATAGCCGCAAGGCCGATTTCTTTCTTCGTGCCTTCAACATTTGTCAGCCACAGGGGCTTTCCGGCCTCCGCGCCGGCTCTTTCATGCTTGGACGCTTTGTCGCAAAACCGCTTCCGCAGCAACTTTGGCGTGACCTTTCGCCCGATGTCGTAGCATTTCTCCTCAACGAGTATGTGCTCTACGAAAAATATCTTCAAGTGCTCGAAGAGGTCGGCGAAATAAAGCTTGCCCGAGCCCACTCGCGCATCGAGACCGAGGGCATCGACAACATGGTCATCAGCAACTTCGACCTCTACAACTTCGTCCCGTTACTCTATGCCGGTTTCGACTGGAACGACATCCGCACTGCTCTCAACGGTCTCGATCATCAGGAGAACACTCATCTGCTTGTCGAAAAGCTTGCGCGTCCTGTCGACGAAATCTTTGACATGAAGCAGCGTTGGATTCGCGAACGCGTCGAAAAACTGAAAATATGAAACACCTTTTCGGCATGTTCTGCACATGATTCGGTCTGTAACACCATCCCTTTCTCCAGCTTATCGCCCGGACCAATTGTCTTTTGCAATTTCTCCCAGAACAGCAGATTGCCATTTGCGGAAAATGTGTAATTTTGCAATTCTGAAGCCTTGACCGTGCATAGCGAGGACGACACTCTAAACACGGACAGCAAATAGTCCAGGTCGCCCCAACTGCGATGCTGTATCATGGAACGGAATAATTTTGTGAAAACAACAAAACAACCCTTAAATCCTTTTACACTATGACACAGATTCTCGATGGCAAAGCCCTTTCGCTTCGGATAAAAGACGAGATAGCCAACGAGGTGCGCGCATTCGCCGCTACCGGACACCGTCCGCCGCATCTCGCCGCTATCCTTGTGGGCAACGACGGAGCCAGCCAGACCTATGTGGCCAACAAGGAAAAGTCAAGCGCCGAGGTCGGTTTTCTCTCTTCCGTTTACCGTCTCGACGAAAATATTGACGAGGCCGAACTGCTCAAAATTATCGACTTCCTAAACCGCGACGATGAGGTCGACGGCTTTATAGTCCAGTTGCCGTTGCCAAAGCATATTGATGAGCAGAAGGTTATCAACGCCATTTCCTCCGACAAGGATGTCGACGGTTTCACCCCCGTCAACATTGGACGTATGGTACTCGGCCAAGACGCTTTCGTACCGGCAACTCCCATGGGCATCTGCACTCTTCTGCAACGCTACAATATCCCGACCGAGGGAATGCACTGTGTTGTCGTCGGTCGTAGCAACATCGTCGGTACGCCTGCCGCTAATCTTATGTCGCGCAAGGCTTTCAACTGTACTGTAACCATGTGTCACAGCCGCACGCGAAACCTCCCTGAAATTACCCGTCAGGCTGACATTCTGATTGTTGCCATTGGCAAGCCGGAATTTGTCGGTGCCGACATGGTCAAGCCTGATGCCGTTGTCATAGATGTGGGTATCCACCGAATCCCCGATGCCTCCAAGAAGAGCGGTTTCCACCTCTGCGGCGATGTAAAGCACTCCGAGGTCGACTCAAAATGCAGCTGGGTCACTCCCGTTCCTGGCGGTGTTGGTCCCCTCACTATTGTATCCCTTCTACAGAATACGCTGTTGGCGTACAAGAAAAAATATAGTCTGTAGGCATTCCGCTTCTTGCTAATCCATATCAGTGTCAGAGTCGCACAGTCGGTTTTCTGGCACTCTTTTTTTTGTCGTTTCCCGCAGGCAGCTTTTCCCGTCGTGATGCTTATCTCGGTATCGCACAGCGGATTTGCGCAGCTTTGTTGAGTATGTCCACCGTGTCGAAAGCATCCATCATGTCGTCTCCTACGGCTATCACTCCGTGTTTTTCCCAAATCACGGCATCGTGCTGCCCAATCATCCTTAGCGTCCCTTCTGCAAGCTCTTTGCTTCCTGGATCGGCGTAGGCGAGAAAGCCAACCCCTTTCGGGCAAAACAGTCGTGTCTCCGGTATCATCGACCACAAGGTCTCGTTCATTCGTTCGGTGTCGCACAGCTCCGCAATATGGCTCAACGCCACCAGTTCTGTGGGGTGTGTGTGCAGTGTCGCTTTTCGTGTGCTCCCGCTCGCCGCAAGATTGTTGTGTATCGCCAGATGCGACGGCAGCTCCGATGTGGGTTTTATCGGCTTGCACGCTATTGTCTCGTAGGTGTCGCCGTCAGGTCCGATTCGTATTATGCATCCGTTGTCCATCGGTTTCCGTGCCAAGTCTCTCATCCTGCAGCCCGATCCTTTGCAGTAGAAATACCATCCAGCGATCTGCTCCATCTTTGTGTCGAGTGCTGTGGGCTTCATAAGCGGCGGCAGGCGGCGTATGTTCTCGTCCACCTCGCCTGTGATGTTCACCACAAGGTTGCCCCCGTTGCGCTCAGCCCAGCCTTTCGTCCATAGAAGTCCTGCAACCTCCGCACACATGTTAATCGTGTCTGTAAAAAGCATAATGTTGTTTGTATTCCTTTTTCGTTAGTCACTGCAAAGATACCCATTTTCCTGTTATCAAAACGTTTTTTATGCCGTATGCCTGGCGCGGCGCAACAAATGTGCAAATGCCTGCCTTCCGGCAAAACACTCTTGTGTCGTTTTTCTCGCTCGCCTGACGCTGTAGGCCTGCCGCAATATTGCAACTCGCAACATGCTGATGCCTGCCTGCACGTTTGTGTTGCGTATGGCTTACGTTGTGTGGTTCCTTTGCACAGTTATGCCCGTTTTGCTTTTTAACTTTTATTAAATACCTTTGCGAAACAAATTGTCGACACTGCCGTTAAAACAGATGAAAAACGACACAAAAGAGACTCATTCCTGATTGAAAATCAGCTTTCCCGAAAAAGGTTTCAAAAAGATTGTATTCATAACGGCCTGATAATTATAACGTAGTAAAATAAATTGCCGTTTTTCGCCGATATTTCAAATAAAATTCGTATTATTGCGTTTTAAATTGTAGTATTTTGTTATCGAAAACTAACTCACAAGAATATGATTAAAAGCGTACGCAGAGCAGCAGTGTTGGCAATCCTTGCCGTTCTATTTTTCCAGAATGTCAAAGCACAGGACATCGGTTTCTCGCAGTTCTATGCCAATCCGCTCTATCTAAACCCAGCAATGGCCGGCTCAAAGATTGCCCCCAGTTTTTCGCTCACTTACAGATGTCAGTGGCCCGCGCTTACAAGTGCCTACCAGACAGCGTCGATTTCGTACGACCAATATATCGACAAGCTGCACGGTAGTATCGGTGCCATCGCTTTGTACGACCGTCAGGGCGACCACGGCGCACTCAACACCTCATTCTTGGGTTTTATGTATGCTTTCCGTTTCAACCTGACGCGCGATGTCTATATGAACATTGCCCTGCAGGCTTCGGTATTCAACGTCCACCTGAAGTGGGATCTTAACTACCTGCATTTCCCCGATCAGATTGACCCTGCCCAGGGTTTCGTCAACCAGACCTCCGCACAGGAACCCGAAAACAACAGCAAGTGGAATGCCGACTTCAGTGCAGGCCTCATGGTCTATGGCAACAGCTGGTATGCCGGTGTCGCTGGCGCTCACCTCAGCCGTCCCGACCAGGGCTTCTACAGCGTCGACCGCATCCCGATTAAGGTCACTGTCCACGGCGGCGGTATGATTAACCTTTCCAAGGAGAAGCGCCGCACCTCAACCCTCGGCCTCGGCACTCCTATCATCTCCCCCAACTTCATTTACCAGTATCAGGGCACGTTCCATTATTTCAACTACGGTCTCTATCTCGACTGGGAGCCTTTTATGGTTGGCGTCTGGTTCCGCAACGGGGTCGAGAATGTTGACGCTTTCATTTTCCTCGCCGGCATACAGTGGGATCACTATAAAATCGGCTACAGCTACGACGTAACAGTGTCCAAACTTGCCAACAACACCCACGGCTCGCACGAGGTCACGCTCGGTTTCCTCCTGCCCGTGCCGCAGCAGAAACAGAAAGTCCGCGCCATCCGCTGCCCGTCTTTCTAACTTTTTCGCTTACCTGAATTTCAAATACGGCTTTCTGGTTTCAGTTCTATTCTTGTAATCATAAATACATCGAAATATGAAAATTCTGAAAATCTCAAGTTTTATGTTAGTGGCACTGCTTGTGCTCTCCTCCTGCGGCAGCAAGAAGAAATCGGCTACCACTGGCTGGGACTACAACAACTCCGAATGGGGCGGCTTCGAGGTGTCAAACTATAACGAACAGCCCACCAACCCGGGTCTCGTCTTCATCGAAGGTGGCGCGTTCACTATGGGCTATGTCACCGACGACTCCCGTTTCCAGTGGAACAACACGGCTCACACCGTCACTGTCTCCTCGTTCTATTTGGACGAGACGGAGGTTTCGAACGTAAGCTATCGCGAGTTCACCTATTGGATGCAGCGCGCCTATGGCGAAGAGTATCCCGAACGCGTCAAGGATATCTATCCCGACACCAACTGCTGGCGCGACAAGCTCGCCTGGCGCGAGTCGTTTGTGGACTACTACTTCCAGAGCCCCATCTACGACGAATATCCCGTTGTGGGTGTGTCTTGGGAGCAGGCCAACAAATATTGTGCTTGGCGCACCGACCGTGTCAACGAGAAGATTCTTGTCGATATGGGCATCATTGTCCTCGACCAGACCGATCTTCGCGGTGAGACCGCTTTCCAGACTGATGTCTACCTTGCCGGCCAGTTCCGCGGTGAGAGTGGCAAAAACGAACTCGCCAATCTCGACCCCGCCGCTGGCGGCGAACCCCGTCAGGCTCGCCGTGAGGATGGCATCTTGCAGCCATCCTACCGTCTGCCTACCGAGGCTGAATGGGAATTTGCGGCACTCGGTATGATTGGCAGCACCGTCGACGAACGTATCATCGAGCATAAAACCTATCCTTGGGCTGGTCACAGCCTCCGTTCGGCCAACAAAGCCTACTACGGACAGTTTCTTGCCAACTTCAAGCGCTCGCGCGGCGACGCTATGGGAGTGGCTGGCAACCTCAACGACGCATGGGACTACACTGCCCCCGTCAAATGGTACTTCCCCAACGACTACGGCCTCTACCACATGGCTGGCAACGTGAGCGAATGGTGTATGGACGTGTTCCGTAAGGATGTCGATCCCGTGGGCGGCGAAGACCTCGATCCTTTCCGTGGCAATGTCTATAAAGCCCCTGTCTACATCGACGACGAAATCGCCATCAACGACACCACAGGTAGCATCATTTATCAGAACGAGGATGTCGACCTCAACCGCCGCAACTATCGTCAGGCAAACAATATCAACTACCTCGACGGCGACTATGCCTCTAACATCTACGACTACGACGGCCAGTCGGCTATCACCGAGTGGGTGGCCGCTGGCGGTGAGGATGAGGAAGAAGGCGGCGACGAAGAAGAAGAGGGCAGCAACCTCGACAACCCCGACAGCGTCACCAACATGATGTATCGTCGTAACGCTCCGCGCCAGAGCGATGTCACGTCGCTCACCAACAACAAGGTGCGCGTCATCAAGGGTGGCTCTTGGAAAGATCTCTCCTACTGGATGCAGGCTGGTACACGCCGCTTCTACGACCAGGATAAAGGCACCTCGTGGATTGGTTTCCGTTGCGCTATGGACCGCCTCGGACCACGCGCCGGAATGAAATAAGCATTGTTTTGGTTTTAGAATATTTGCGACAGACGGAAGGTTTCATGCCTTCCGTCTTTTTTTGCCCTTTGTTGGCCAAAATTGATAGCTGTTGGACTGTGGCAACCTCTAAAATCTGTTATTTTGATGAATATAATATGAGGTACAAATATGCCATAGTATATTGTCAATAATTCCCCCTCTTAGATAAGAGGGGGCAGTGGGCGTTGATGTGATTTTTGGAGGTTACCCAGTTTTATTCGACCGCAGCCGGCGTCAGACTATTTGCAGTGTTTCCAGAGCAGTGAGTATGCCTTCGTGGTCCACGTCGGTGGTCACATGGTCGGCGTGTCGCTTCACTTCATCGCTGGCGTTGCCCATTGCCACTCCTATGCCAGCGTAGTCGAGCATCTCAATGTCGTTGCCGCCGTCGCCGAAAGCGATGCACTCTTCGCGTTTTAATCCGTAGTGGTCAAGTATCTTCGTCATTCCGACGGCTTTGCTGCTGTCGTTCGGCACCAGATCGCTGAACGCAGGGTGCCAGCGCGGTAGGCGGCTGTGTGGCAGCAGCGCGAGCACCTCTGCGTCGAGACTTTCGGGTATCATGGCTATAAACTGGTAGATGTCCTCGTCCATTATCTCGCTGTTCGGACG
>CAJONE010000033.1 GCA_905235855.1 uncultured Bacteroidales bacterium | reverse complement strand
GCGTAGTCACGTAGCATGAAAAGGATTGCTTTCTGCAGCATTGGCGCCGAATCCTGCCCCTTGCATGTGCTCATGTCGAGGTGAATGACGGGATACTGCTTCCACTCCGTTTCCAGAGGCATGATTTTGAGGCCTTCGAACAGGTCGCGGCGACCCTCGAAGTAGGACTTCAGCGTGGTGGTCAATAGAGACTTGCCGAAACGCCGCGGGCGGCTCAAGAATATGAACTTGGCCGTGTGAGCCAGCTGCCACACGAGGTCGGTCTTGTCTACATAGACGTAACCTCCGTCTATAATCTCCGAGAAAGTCTGAATCCCGATGGGGTAGCGTGTCTTGGGCAGCTGTATCATGGTCGCAAGGTTTGGGTTTACGGCTGCAAAGTTACGAAAAGTTACAAATATCTGAGTAATTGGAATAATCTGAGTAATCGGAATAGTCGGAGTGATCGGAGGCGAAGACTGAAGCCTTATCTGAATGTACCCTTTCAGGATAGCTTTTAGATGTTATCCTAAATAATCGGTTCAAGTCAATATCATAGATCTGTAAAAGTAGCAGGTCAACCAAAGTGGTTTCCACATCTCTGGCAGCCAAGTACGGATCTTCAGCCAATGCGGTCGGGTTTGGGGTTATCGAAAGAGAGACATGCAGCGCGACGCGACTGGGGCTTGTGTTTCTTGGGTTTCAGCCTCTGGTGCAGCGCGGCCATGGGATGTGTTAGCAGCAGATAGTGGCAATAGGTGGCAGCGATGACATCGGTGGCGTTCTATTCGATACGGGGCGATGCGGCCCGCCAACCGCTATCTCACCGTCAGTTTGGTTGTCGATGAACCCGAATCGGTGTTCACTTTCAACAGGTAAAGCCCAGACGACAGCGGCGATGTGTCGAGTGTGGCCGAGGATTGGTGCGGGGTTTGCCGCAGCAGCACCCTCCCCGCCAAATCAGTCACCACAAGCTCTTTTATCGCCTCCGGCGACGAGATGTTTGCAAGCCCTGTCGTAGGATTTGGGTAAACCGATATGGAGAGTTTTCCGTAAAAGTCTTTTATTGCCTCTGTGTCCGACGGGTCTTCAGGGTTTTCTGGGTCTTCAGGATCATCCGGGTCTTGCTGATGCACAGCCGGATTGTATTCCCTGTCTGGAATGAGCTGCTCCAAGCCCGGCACTTCCCATTCCGGCAGCGGCGTAAGGATGGGGAAAAAATCATCCCAGCCTGGGTCGCCGAACCATGCACTACAGTTTTCATGGAAATAATACTGCACATCAAATTGACACTCCACATAAGTAATATAGTACTCACTACCGTAGCTTCTATCATACCTTGCTTTCCAAAAAACGTGCGGCTCGCTAATCTCGTGAGGTTCATCGAAATAAAACTCCATAATTGAACGGTAAAGAACCGTATCTATACAGTTGTCTTGTATCGATGTCCAAGGCTCCCCCCTCTGAGAATCTTTCTGAATAGGGATCTCACACCAGCGCCTCTTTCCAATCTCACCTCCTCTAAGAATTATTGAATCTATATGTATAAAATGCGAGTGGTCAGACGCCGGTTCACATAATATAATCGTGATTGAGTCTCCTTCCATAAAGTTGCTCACAGAGTCAAGGCTTATTGCTATACCATATATCGTTCTTTTTGTCTCCGTACCAGCCATCCTATAATAAAGATACTTTCCGTTATTCAGGTAATGATGATAAGACTGATCGAAATCAACCTGCATCATAAACGTAAATCCATACCCATTGGGACAAGCTGAGATAGGGTCTCCAGTTTCAGGGTCGAAAACATAGCTGCCTGTCAAGGTATCCCATAGACACCACGGGTTACCGTTATAGAAATTATTTCCGTACCGGTAATAAGCTGTATCGATAGTGTCCTGCGCATTCAGCGATATATGTGATGCCATTGATAGAAGGGCCAACAAAAGAATTCTTTTTAGTTTCATAATCATTTTTATTTAATGAGTATATTATTGCCACAGAATGTCCGATGGCATAAAAACATATACGAAAGAGGCGTTCATTCCTTATTGTTCAGCCAACCCTGGGTTGGGTTAACGGGGGAACAATTTGCTTCGAATTGCAGTCTACTCGTTGTCACTTGGAAAGAAACTTGATGGATGCCAAGCGTTGTTTTCACTGTTGGTTCCAAGCCTCTGCCCATTCGCGAGTTGAATGTACCAGCATCAAAATACACACTGTCAGAGCATCCGTTTGGTGTCTTCCAGAAAATCATCTTGTTGTTCTTAACGCCTGTTGCATAAAAACCATTGGGCAAATACGGCGCAAGCGACAACAGCGTATCTTTATCACTAACAAAGGGGAGACCAAATTGAACTGTATAAGAGTTATTGTAATTCAACGCTGGAAAAGATGTACAATCAAAACAAGACATAAACCCTATCGTATCCGAATTATGAATAATTGACAATGTTCTATTCGACGTATTATACGATACATCGCCAACTTTTACATTGTTCCCAGACGGAGCGACCTTGGTATAGTTGTACATCTGAAGTGTGCCGTTGCTGCTGACCGTGTATGTGTTGAAAAAAAATCCATGATTGTCGGTCTGGTAAACCGACACCAAACTGTCTCCGTTTATTTTTTGGAGGAGAATTCGACTGGTCGACTCACGTCTGCTCCAACTATAATAGTGGTTGAACAATGAATCATACAGTGAAAAAGCACTTTTTTTCAACACTCGCATATAATGAGGTTCGTGAAGCAATCCTCCTCTCCCCTTTCTCGCAACAGTCACGACAAAGTTGTCAAGAATATCCACATCGTCGAAATGTTCCTCCATACCATACGACACTGTACATACCGAATTATTTTTTATGTGAACTATAGCACTTTTGCTGAATCCCTGTTCTTTGTTAAGGTAATTACCAATTAGAAGCACGTTTGTGTCAGCCCCATCACAAAAAACTCGGATACGCCGAACGCTGGTAATATTATCGATGTTCGAATTATACAGCCTGTAGATGCGCACATAATACGGAGGGAAAAAACCGTTTCCACGTTTGCATACCCCATAAAAACCATTTGACAAAGAATCTTCTCCACAAATGAATATTGTATTTCCAACAACACTAACGTCATTCACGTTGTAGTTGACTATAGGCAGTGCCGTAAATGAACTTGTTGTATTGTTAAAAATGGTAAAACCAAACAATATCTTCCCACTGTACGGCCCCGTCTTCATGTAATGGACCGTATAGTTTCCCGCCGGATTACGGCTTATCGTCGAGAGACATACATCCGAACCACCTGAAATGTACGTTTGTCCGAACAGAGGCATAAATGCTGCTGTAAAAAAAAACGACAGCAATGGAAATCTGTAATTCGCTGTTTTCATATTAGTATGGTTTATTGAAAATGTGCTTAGACAAACGTTTTTGATCTCTGGGTTTGACGGAAAAAAACACTCCCCATTAAATCATTGTTGGTTAAATTCCAAAACATGTAAAATCGGCTTATATACTCCCGTCGTGTAGGGTGTCTACGGATTTTTTACACGTTTTTACCTTACTGACTATACCTATTCAACCCTATAATACACAACTGCAAAGTTAGAAAAAAAAACAAATTTACCATTTGAAAATGACTAACTTTTCTTGAAAAGTTTGAACCAATCCGATGGCGGAATTAGCAAATCGATTTGTTGCCACCCGTTACACCGTATTTGCAGTCCAGTACCTCTTTCCTCCGGAATTTTTAATCCCAACTGTCGTGCCGGATTTGTGACAAGCCCCATAGGCAACCTCCAAAAGTTGCCCTGAATGGGCAAAACCAGATTTAGCTGTTGGCATTGCCTACAGAAAACCAGCACAATTTCAATGCGCCCTGTAAGGGCAAAACACACAACATACGACTTTGGGAACTTGCCTCCAATGATTTGCAACCCAATCGTCGAAAATCGTTTTCGAATGTTTTGTGCGCCGTCAGCCTATGCGGTCGGGGTTCTGGTCGATGAACGACGACCAGGCGGCGCGGCGCGACTGGGGCTTGTGTTTCTTGGGTTTCAGCTCCTGGTGCAGCGCGGCCATGGGATGCGTTAGCTGCAAATAGTGACAATAGGCGGCAGCGAGAGCATCGGTGGCATCGAGGTAGCGAGGCTCGTCGCTGAAACCGAGCTGCATCTGAAGCATCGCGGCAACTTGTTCCTTCGATGCGGCACCACTGCCGGTTATGTACTGTTTTATCAGGCGGGGTTCGTATTCGGAGAACGAGAGGTCGCGGCTCATGGCGGCTGCGATTGCCACGCCCTGGGCACGTCCCAGCTTGAGCATCGACTGCACGTTCTTGCCATAGAACGGGGCTTCGATGGCGAGATGGTCGGGATGGTGACGGTCGATAATTTCCACCACACTGTCGAAAATTCTACGAATGCGCAGGTTGTAGTCGGCTATGCGTTTCAGGTATAGCACGTCCATTGTTACCAGTTCGGCCCGCGCCTCCTCAACGCGCAGCACGCCGTAGCCCATTATCAGAGTTCCGGGGTCGATGCCCAAGACAATTCGTTCCATAAATCAGACAAATGTAATGCAAAATTACAAAGAAACCGATAATTACCAAAAGATTTCTATAGACGATGTCTACAAGATATCTATATTCGCCATTTCAAGGCAATTTTTAGGGCTTATTTCACGGAATTATGTCAGATTGGCAATATTTTCGCCGTTTGGACGTTTATATAACCATTAATATCAAGCACAATTCAAATGGACAAGATAATCATCACAATCAACCGACAATTTGGCAGCGGAGGCGGCGAGATAGCCGACCTGCTGGGCGAGAAACTCGGCCTGAAAGTCTATAGTCGCGAACTGCTGGAATGCATAGCCAAACAGTTCGACATGACCGTGGAGCACATGGAAGAAGTCAAGGGTCAGAGAGTTAACTGGTGGAGCGACTTCTGCCGCTTTTATCAGCAGTTTGGCGCGGCGGGTCACAAGGTGAGCACACAGCCCGATGCCACGCCACTGAGCCTCTATTATGCCGAGGAACGTCTACTGCGCGAGATAGCCGCCAAGGAGAACTGTATCATTCTGGGACGTGCGGGGTTCCACATATTCCGCGACAATCCGGCGGCACGGCATATCTTCATTCGCTCAAACCGTGAGGCACGCATAGCCCGCATTGCCGAGAAGCATGGGTTGAGTGCGGCGGAGGCAGAGAAACTGATGGACAAGGTTGACAAGGGGCGAGACAATTTTGTGATGAACGTCTGCAAAAGCTCGCGCTACGACCTTCGCAACTACGACTTCATGCTCAACGTTTCGAACATTGATTCCACATCGGTCGCCACATTCCTGGCAGACAACATACGTCGGCGAATGGCAGAATAGAGCCGAGCTAACGACGACCGCAATCCACGGGCCAAAGTCGGACACGGTTTTGGCCCGTGGTATTTCTACACTTAAACGACACATAAAAAAGGGTAATGCAAAGAGCACTACCCTGTATTAAGCGTATCTGATATTGGTTATTGTTTTTCGGACGTAATGCGCTCAAGCCATTTCAGCATACCGAACATGATAGCCATAGCAATCACGCAGATAACAAGGAACACCAACCAGCACATCCACAGCTTGGGCATATTGTTGTAGAGCACTGGTCCGAGGAGAATGAGCAGGTTGCCGATGGCGGTGGCACTAAGCCAAAGACCCTGGCAAATACCCTGGATATGCTTCGGTGCAATCTTCGATACAAAACTGAGACCTAACGGGCTGATAAAAAGCTCTGCAACGGTGAGGAAGAAATAGGTTACGATAAGAGCCCATGGGCCGACCTTCAAGGCATCAGCGTTAGGATCGTCGAGAAATACGCTTGGTTTATCGTAGCCAAGTGTTGAACAGAGTAGCATAAGGAAAAGATAGGCACATGCTGCGATGCCCATGCCGAAGGCAATCTTCTTGGGAGTTGAGATTTCTTTGCCTTTGCGTGCGAACGCAGCGAACATCCACATGATAATCGGGGTCAGGATGATCACGAAGAACGGGTTAATGCACTGCATAATCTCGGGCGGGATAGAACTGGTGTTTACGAAATCACGGGCGAAGAAGGCCAACGACTCACCGTTCTGGTGGAACGAGAACCAAAAAAAGACACACACGCCAAGCACTGCATAAAGACCAGCCATACGCTGTTTGACGTCTTTTGCAAGGGCTTCACGCTCCTCCATAGTCAGGTTGCTTTCGTCGGTAGAACCTATAGCGGCAGAGACTTTCTTCACAGGATTGGGCAAGCCTTTCTGGGTGCAGAGAAAGATGGCGAGTGAGATAAGCATGGCGAGCACAGAGGCAATGAACGCAAAATGCACACCGGTGTTGAATACGGTCAGATACTCATTGCAAAAGGCCATTTGGTCGGTGACACCTTGAGTGAGGTTATCAAGAATCTGCTGGTCATTACCCTGCATAGTGCCTGCAACGAAGTTGTGGCACAACTTGGGCAACTGCGAGTTGTATGTCATACCATGATAACCAAGCCACCAGTTGCGGATGATGGGTGCGATGAACGGTGCGATAACACCTCCAATATTGATAAACACGTAGAAAATCTGGAATCCTGTGTCGCGCTTCTCTCTGGCTCTGGCCAGTGCCTCTGAACCTTTCTTTGCCTCTTCAGCCTCAAAGTCGTCATATAGCTGGCCGACAACTGCTTGAAGATTACCCTTGAACAAACCGTTACCACAGGCTATCAGTATCAGTGCGAACATCGTCAGCACCATAACCCAAGAGAAGCCATGTCCGCTGAACACCGGAATGGAAAGGATACAGTAGCCTATGGCCATCACAATGATGCCCGAAATGATGGTTTTCTTGTAGTTCTGCGTACGGTCTGCAATGATGCCGCCAGGCAGACTCAACACATAAATAAGGAAGTAGAACACAGCAAACATAATGCCTGCAGCGGTGTCCGAAACTCCAAATTTCGAGCAGATGAACAACGAAAGAACGGCATTCATGATGTAGTAGCCGAAGCGTTCACCCATGTTACTCAATGCAGCAGGGATAAGTCCCTTGGGATGTTCTTTCAGCGCCTTACGAACATAATAGATAATGAACGGTGTGACAACAATCAGACCCGCTATCAGCATGAAAAGCGGCGTGTTGGCCTTCCACATCTCGGAAATAAAATTCATAATGTTTTGTTTTAAATGAATATTAGGTTATTTATCTTCTCGAAGCTGTAATTAAGGTGCAAAGATACGAAAAAAAGCGAAAGAACGACTATTTGTTAGTGTTTTAGTAATTTTGCAAACGACAATGTACGACGATTTACTACAGAACTCACTTGAAACACTCCGCAGTGGTGGTGTCATCCTCTACCCTACCGACACGGTTTGGGGCATCGGATGTGACGCCACCAACGCCGATGCTGTGGAAAAGATATACAACATAAAGCGGCGCGACCATACAAAAAGTATGCTGATACTCGCCGACCCACAGTCGTTCCGAACCGGCAACGAAACTATCGACCGTTTGCTGCTCGACTGCGACAGACCGACTACAGTCATCATACCAATCTCGTGCCTTCCCGTCGGAATAACGCTTGCCGACGATCTGCCGTCAGCCGACAAGACCATCGGCATACGCCTGCCACGACATCAATTCTGCCAAGAACTGATTCGACGGCTCGGCAACCCAATCGTCAGTACCTCGGCCAATTATTCGGGAAAGCCTACACCTGCAACCTACGATGAAATATCCGTCCGACTGAAACAAGCGGTGGACTATTGTGTGCCGAACCTGCCGCAATTCGAGGGCAACGCATCGCCTTCGCGCATTCTCAAATACAACCCAAACGGTGAGATAACAACCATACGCAACTGACAAGCCATGCAATACTTTCTGCAAGAACTCGCCCTATTCGACGAAGAACGTATTGAGGGATGCCTCGCATGGTTCCCGCCGTCACAGGTTGAAGCCATACGGCATACGCCGAACACTGCGCGCCGAAAAGAAAAAACCGCAGCCTACAGCCTGCTCGTAGAGGCCTTGAGAACAACGGGGCAATTCAGAGAAATGCCGATAATTGACTATGGAGAGAGAGGCAAACCGTTTCTGACCAACTACGCGTCACTCCATTTCAACATCAGCCATTGCCGAAGCCACGTAGCGGTAGCGATTCACAGTTCGCCCGTAGGTGTGGACATCGAGTGTCGCCGCAAGGTGTCGCAATCGTTAATAAAACGGGTTTGCAGCAAAAGTGAACAGCTGTCGATAGCTGCCTCACAAGATGCCGACATGGAGTTTCTGCGGCTTTGGACCCGCAAAGAGGCCTACCTGAAATTTACCGGTACCGGCATTGTGAAGCCCTTGACTGGCATACCCCCACAACCCGACAGTCACGGGACGAAAGTCAAAGACTATACCTTAAAAACCCACCCGCTGCCAGGGGGCGACGGATGGGTTTCAATATGCTATTAGCCAGTTATAGCGCTTGTGGGATTACGGACAAGCTACAACGCTTTCATTCCATAATCAAGCTTTGCCTATAATATCATAGGGCACGGTGTCGCTCATGCCCGGCATCTGCGGCTCGCTGATTTTTCCGAAGTTTTGCTCAAAGCGCTGCACATTGTCTTGAAGCGCCATCATAAAACGCTTGGCGTGCATCGGAGCCATGACGATGCGCTGGCGCACGGTGGGATTCTTGGTGCCAGGCATGGCTTGGGCAAAGTCGATGATAAATTCTGATGGCGAATGCGAGATTACAACGAGGTTGCTGTAGGTGCCTTTAAGCACTTCTGGTGAGAAATCGAGGCTCAACTCCTGTTTTTTTTTGTCTTCCATGATCTGTCGTTATTGGTTAAACTGTTAAACGATAGATAAACGACGAAAGAGACGGTTTTATTGTTGAATGACCATAAAACCGGACTACAGAATCGAAAAAAAGCGGCGGCAAACGCCATTGCATCTGCCGCCGCATCAAATAAAACGTTATGCGAGACTGTTATCTCAAGAGGGTTACCGTGCCCACCTTCAGAATCTCCGATTCGGGTTCGGCAACTGTAGTGTAACTTACACGATAAGTGTAGGTTGACTGCGGACATTTGGTGCCATTGTGCGTGCCGTCCCATTTGTCGCCCATTGTCTCGGAGTGGAATACGAGCAAACCCTCGCGGTTGAAGACCCACATCTCGAAATCTTTGATACCCGTGCCCTCGGCACCGAATAGGTTGTTCCAATCCTGCGACGGGGTGAACGCATTGGGAATCCAGAGATTGACGTTGGCGTATGGGATAACGCGACGTGCAGTGTCCTGACACTCCTCGGTTCCCACGATAAGCACAATGTTGAGCGAGTCGACAGGCGGAGTGATAGTTCCATTGACATGCGTACCATCACTATAGTAAGAGCCGTTGACATACCAGTTACGCCAATCAACATCGCTGCTGTGATCGGTGGCATTCCAATCGGTGCGTTCCATGGAGAGGTAGCTCGGATGCGTCTCGAACGAAGCACGCGGCATACGCACCGGATTGAGCTTGATGTTAGCAGTCACGGCACACTCGTCGTGGCCGGCAGCCCATGCTTTGACATAGTAGGTAGTTGCGACCAGAGGCAACACCGTCACCTCGGTTTCGTTCGACTGCTGAGCCAATTCGTCATTGTCGGGGTCGGACCACCAAGCGTAGCGGTTCGAATTGATGGAACTGACAGTGAGCGTGTACTCGCCCGTCTTGCAGCTGTGAGTCTCATCAATACCGACACGTACCACAGGCAGGTGTGAGAGGTGCATCGTAAGCAAACTGTCGCAACCGAGCGAGGATGTGAGCATGTGAGTGTAGTTGCCTGGCTGGGTATAGGTGTCATCATACCACGTGTAGGACTCGCCGAAACACACCGTATCGTAGAGGTCAGTAGTATACACACCGATGATAGTGAGATGCAGTGTCACGGTGCTGTCGCAATTGTGTACTGTCCGCAGGTTGTGCGAATAGTCGCCGGATGTGGTGTAATTGTTGCCAAACCAGGTGTACTGTTCGCATTCAGTAATCCAGACATCGCCCGTGCCTGAATAGTTGACGGTCAGGTTGAGCACATCGGTACTTGGGCAACCCTGTTCGGTGGTGTAGTCGTGCGAGAAGGTTCCGCTTGTGGTGTACTGCTGGCTCCAGCCGTGGTTGTTCCACGTATAGCTGTCGCATGCAATCTGGTCGTAGGTGGTGCTGGTGTTGTAGTTCAGCGTGAGATGCAGGATATCGGTGCTTGGACACCCCTCTGGAGTGTTGTAGTTGTGCTGATAGTTACCGCCGACGGTGTAGGTCTGGCTCCAGTTGTGGTTGTTCCAAGTATAACTGTCGCATGTGGTTTCGGTGAATTCGGCACTGGTGTTGTGGTAGACGGTGAGGTGCAGAGTGTCGGTGCTTGGGCAGCCCTGAGCGGATGTGTATTCGTTGATGTAGGTGCCGCTTTCGCTGTAGTGGGATGTGGTGCCATGGTTATACCAGTCGTAGCCCTCGCAAACCACTTGCGTAAAGGATGTGTTGGTAGGCTGGCTGACGCTGACCACGACACTCCGTTCGGATGTACAGCCTGCCGCGTCGGTGGCCGTTACATTGTAAGTGGTATTCACCGTCGGCGATACCGCAATCGACAACGGAGCTTCGCCCTGTGCGACAACTGAAGAGCCTGAGGTCCAGACACAGTTTATAGGCATAGCCGTGCTAGTGGGCGAGGCCATAAGCGTAGCCTCCTGGCCATAGCATATCGACACGCCGGCAATGGTGGGCAACTGGAGGCTGTTGGCCGGGATAGTTATGTTGACAATAGAGGTCTTGGTATTGTCGCAACCGTCCTTGACCGTGACGACGACCGGCACGGTAGTGGCGGTAGCCTGAGCAGTGTAGAGCTCGCCGGCGGCCGGACTTTGTCCAACCCACTGGGCTTCGCTGCAGCCATCGCCAGCAACACTCATGGTGACGGCCTCAAGACTCGGTATCGTATACTGGCAACCAGTGCCAGTTGGTATCGCAGCTGGAATGTCGGCGGCAGCAATCGTACCGATAGTCGGAGCGACATTGTCGTTGATGTTGTAGGTATAGACAAACTGGCTCGACAAAGCATCGTTGCACGGGTCGACATAGGTGTAGGTGTAGACTTTAGTGCTGTTGCAGTTCGATGGGTTTTCGGGTGTTATAACCGGTACCGGCGCAGCAATCTCAGCACCGCAAGCATCGGTGACTGTAGGCATGGTGAACGAGCCGTCAGCCAAGTCAGCACATGTAACGCTCGAACTGGTCGGAACCGTAGAGACCAGAGGCAACGTGGTGCGCAAGACATGGTAGGTATATTTCCACGTGTGAGAGTAGGCGCAGTTGGTATAGGTATAGGTCCATGTCACATCGCCCTGACAGCCGTCGTAGGAGTCGGTGCCATCGGCATTGCGAACAGGGGCGCTCGCCTGTATCTCGTAGCAGATGCCATTGCCGGCAGCCACAACGGGCACCAGAGCAGCATCGGGGACTTGGTCGTTGTAGCACTCCAAAGTAATCTCACCATCGGCGGGCAAAGTGAAGTCGACTGGCTCAACGTGGTAGTGGTAGCGCCAAGCGGTGTCGACACCGTTGGCATGATAGCGGAATACAAATGTGGTGTCGCCACAGCCGTTGCTCATCGCGCTCTCATATTCCGGCGTGACACCCTCAAACAGGTTCACACCGCATTCGCGCAGTGGAGCCGGTGTCGGCAATTGAACCGAGGATATGCAGAATACCGTGTCGTAAACATCGGCAGGCAACGTCAGCGGCGCAGGTTCGACCGTATAGACGAAATCCCAAGTGTAGGGGTTGCCCTCACAGTCGGAGTATTCATAGTGGAAAGTGACCGTACCGGCCCCGTCGGTGATAACACTCGTTGGGGCTGCAGTGCGGTCGGCGGCACTGATGGTGTGCGAGCCACCGCATGCGAACTGGTGATTGGGGAACTGAATGTCGTCCTCAAGTGCATCGGCTTCACAAAGCACGGTGGCAGCGCCAGCCGTCAAGGGTTCGGAAACCGGCATGTCGATATTGAAGGTGTGGCTCCATGGCATCTCAAGTCCGGCACAGTCGCGATAGACGAAGTTGTAGACCACGGCACCATGGCAGTTGCTGTAGCCGCTCTCATCGGCTGCCGGATTAGCCTCGACCGGCTGTAGAGTCGCACCGCAGACATCCTGCACCACAGGCATAGCCGCGATGTGAGCCACATCGGCCGTGTCGATACAAGCCACGTTGTCGATATGCGTTGCCACAGGACCGCCGACCTCGAACGGACTGGTAGTACGGTCGATGGTATAGACATAGTGCCACTCGTAGGTCAGCTGCTGGCAATCCTTATAGAAATACTTATAGGTGCGTGTACCCTCGCAGTCTGTAACGGTGTCGAAATACTCTCCCGAACCGGGTAGCGGTTCAAGAGCGGTGCCACACACGTCGAGCACCACAGGCAGAGTGGTCGGCGCAACAGCAGTAGCGATGCACTCGACCGTACTTGCCGCCGATGCCGTTGCATAGCCATCCAGACCGTTTGGTTTCTCGGAAGGCGCAGTGGTGTGCTGTATATTATATGTATAGGTCCATACAGTTTCGAGACCGGCACAGTCGGTGTAGGTATAGGAGTATGTGCGAGTGCCATAACAGCCATTGGCGCTGAGGTCGTCGGTCACAACTGGAGCGGGCTGCGGGTCGGAGAGCACATTGCCACACACATCTACCACAGTCGGGAGGTCGGTGGGAGCCACTGCCGCCACGAGGCATTCAACATCGTTTGTGTTAGCCGAGGGAGTATAAGTGAGTTGTGGGACAGTAGTGCGCTTTATGACACGAGTAAACGACCAAGTGCGGCTGTGGCCGGCACAATCGGTAAAGGTGTAGTTCCAAATGCGTGTACCTTCGCAACCTGCGTAAGTGCCACCCATGGTGAGAGCGGTGTCGACAGTGAGACCACAATTGGTTGTAACGGTCGGCAATGTAGGAGTGAACGACGGGTCGTTGCACTCAACGGTGTCACGTGTCACAACATCGCCTTCGAACACTATGGAGTCAGGACGTATGGTGTAGGTATAGGTCCAAGTGTAGGGCTGTCCATGAACATCGTAGGTATATTCGTACACGCGTGTACCGCATCCACCAGCCGCGAGAATATCGCTCGGCGAGTCGATTGGATTGGCCGGATTGGCATGGTAGTCAATCGGGGTGCCACACACGGTACGAGGTTCGGGGCTCTGCGGCGTGGCCAAAGCAATACACGACACAGTACTTTCGCCATTGGTAGTAGGCGTAAAGGACGAAGGAGCAATGTCGTAGGTCAAGTTCCACGGGTAGGTCTGGCCGGCGCAATCGGTGTACTGGTAGTGGAAGACCACCTGACCCATATCGGTCAGCATATCGTAGCCGCTCATGTCAGCATCGCCGACCATGACGGCAGTCACAGCATTGCCGCAGGCATCAGTAATCTGAGCCGGCAAGAAGGTGTTAGAAGTGTCCTCGAGACACCCTATCTGCGAAATACTGTCGCCGGGCACGGTAATTGCGGGATGAGCGATGGTGAAAGTGTAGTCCCATGTACGCTCGTGGTTGGCACAGTCTCTGTAAGTGTAGGTGAACTTTCTCGTGCCGTTGCAGTTCGCGACAGCGTCATCGACCGACGGAGCACCAACAGGAAGCAGTTCCTCGTTGCAGGCATCGGTGACCGTTGGCAGAGTAATGGAGCCTGCCACCGCCATCGACTCGCAATCGACAGTCAAAGCCTGAGAGACCGACGGAACTGTTATGTCGTCGGGCATATTTATTCGAATGATCTGGCTTATGGTGTCGCTCACTTTGCCGCAGAGGTCTTTAACAACGTATTTACGGGTTACTTCAATCGGACAGATGCCAGTGTTGGTCTGGCTGGCCAACAGCAAAGTCAGCTGTGATTTGTCAGTGGTGCAGTTGTCGCTCACCGTAAGCGAACCACCCAAGTCGGAAGCAGCGGACTCGATCGCGGCGACGGTGGTTGCAGCGGGATAGGCCGTAGTCAGCACAGAGACGTTGCAGCCTTCCACATCCTTGTCGGGCATAGAGCCAGCCACCTGTGGAGCCTCAACGTCGCGGACCGTTACCGTTATCGGAGCGGCAGTGTTCTTGCAGCCATAATTGTCGGTCACGTTGAGTGAGACATTATATGTGGTGTTACAATCGTCACTTGGGATGGTGGCAGTGACGACATCGCTTGGTGTGGCGACACTGTTAGAGGAGTGATTCAGAGCCAACGTGCCACCCCAAGAGTAGGTGTAGTTTGGTGTGGTGGCGGTGTTGGAACCAGTGATGTCGATGGTACCCGCATTGGGACATACATCGCCGGCAACCTCGGCAATAGTGGCGGTAGGCACAGGACGCACGTGGATAGTCTTGGTAGCCTGGGCCGAGCACTCATCAAGGGTCAAGGTGACGGTTACGGTCTTGTCGCCGACCGACGACCACTGGGCGGTTATGGCATTGGTGCCCTGACCGCTGAGTATGGTGCCGTCGGCACCCACGTTCCAATTATATGTAAAGGAGTTGTCGCCGGCAGTCTCGTTCAGCGAAAGGAGCGTGTTAGCTTCAGAAGTAGTCACGCAGATATCCTCGTCGCCAGCGATGACAGGCGTTATAAGGTTGGTCACATCGATGGTGAACGAACCGTCTACGGCACTGCACTGCGGGGTCTGGTTGCTCACGGCGGAGAAGTCGAAGGTATGCGTACCAGGAGCGTTAGGCGTTCCACTGATGGCACCGTTGTTATAGGTCAAACCAAGAGCCTCGACAGCAGCCTGCAATGCAGCCTCGTTGTCGATCGTGCCATTGGTGACGGTGATAGTGATCGGATCGATAGCCACACCGAGGCATTTTTCCTGGGAAGTGGGCGACACGGAAAGAATCACCTCCGGATTGATAGTCACCGTAATCTGGTCGGTAGCGGTGCAGCCTGCCGGGTCGGTGGCAGTGACAGTGTAGGTGGTTTCTGTAGAGACGGTTGCCGTCACGCTGTTGCCAGTGGTGGGTGTCAATCCGGTGGTCGGAGCCCAGGTGTAGGTCGGCGTGCCGTTGTTGCTTGAGCCCGTTACGGTGAGCGTTGTGTCGCCGCCGGCACAGACGCTGGCACCAGCCTGGTCAATGCTGACAGTTATATCCTTGGCAGGAATGATGACATTGACCGTGGACGTAGCAGTCTTGTCGCAAGTGCCGCGTACGGTGACCGTTACTGGTATAGTCTGCACGGCGTTGGTCTGGGTGTATTCTGTTCCGGCAGCCACACTCTGACTGACGAAGGTCACAGTGCCACCACAAGCATCATGGGCGGCAGCCATAGTAACGGCTTGCAGGTCGATCATCTTGTACTTGCATCCCGAAGTAGCCATCTGAGCATTCTGGTCGGCGATAGCGTCGAAGGTTGGAGCCTGCGATTCGGTCCAAGTGTAGGTTATAGAGACCGAGGTAGCCGCATTGTTGCAGTTGTCGGTCACGTTAGCCGTCCAAGTCTGGGTCTTGGCACAGCCAGTGCCCTGCACACCTGTTGTGGTGACAGTAGGAGTCAGGCCAGTGGCGCAATTGTCGGTAGCAGTGAAAGTTGGCGGTGTTATCGTTGTTGGGTCGCAACCAAGATCCTGATTGTTGGTGGCCGTGGTGCTTATGGTGGGCTTCGTGTTGTCGACAGTGCTGAAAGTCGCAGAGGCCATGGCCGAGCATCCGTTGCCGTCGGTCAACGAAAGCGACACCACATACTGGTGGCAGCTGCCGTCGCTGGCGATGGTGGCGTTGTTACCCGTGCCGCTGATAGTGCCTGCGCTGCCGTCGGTCACCACACTCCAAGCGTAGTTCTGATAAGAGCCGTTACCGCCACCGGGCGTGGCCGTGATGGTATAGTTGCTGCCCGATGCGAGCGGACACTGGCCACTGGTGGGAGTTTCGATGGGAAGCGACATCGGTGTGGCGGCAGGCACGACGACATTG
>CAJONE010000032.1 GCA_905235855.1 uncultured Bacteroidales bacterium | reverse complement strand
GGGTTCGACCATACTGCAACTGCACGCCAACCACATAAAGAAAACAGAGAAGACCGAGAAAGTGGGCACCGAAAAGAACAAACTCGTCCCCACCGACATAGGAACAGTAGTGAACAACTTCCTAATGGAACATTTCACCGACATCATGGACTACAATTTCACCGCCAAAGTAGAGAAGGACTTCGATGAGATTGCCAACGGCAAGAAAGAGTGGCGCAGCGTGATTGACGGGTTCTACCGCCCGTTCCACAAAAACATTGAGTTGACGCAAAAAAACTCGCACCGCAGCAGCGGTGCACGTCTGCTCGGCATCGACCCCAAAACTGGCAAAAACGTCTATGCCAAAATAGGCCGCTACGGCACACTCATACAAATCGGTGAGACCAACAACGACGAGAAGCCGCAGTTTGCCTCGATGAAGAAAGGGCAAAGCATCGAAACCATCACACTCGAAGAGGCTCTGAACCTTTTTGTTTTGCCACGCACATTGGGCAAATACGAGGACAAGGATGTGGTAGTGTCGATTGGGAAATTTGGCCCATACGTGCGCTTCGACGGAAAATTCTACTCACTTTCGAAATCCGACGACCCGTTCGACGTTGACCTGAAACGATGCATCGAGATTATCAACGTGAAACGCAGCGAAGAGGCCGAGCGCGAGAAACTGAAAGAGATGTTCCCCTACACAATTGGCGAACACGAGGGCGCACCTGTTTTCTCGAACGTGGGCAAATACGGGCCCTACATCAGCTACCTCGGCGAGAACTTCAAGATGCCAAAAGATAGCGACCCGCTGAAAATAAGCCTTAAAGAAGCCATAGACATAATACTCAACAGTTCGAAAAAGAAGAAAAGCCGCACCAAGAAGCAATAGCCTGATATTTTCGGTTGTCGCCATCACATAGCGCGAACCCGTACCGAACGCCATAACATGAAACTGTCGATAGTCATCGTCAACTACAACGTACGCTTTTTTCTTGAGCAGTGCCTTGAGTCGGTGTTCGGCTCAAGTCTCGACTGCGCAGCGGGAAATCTGGAACTGGAGGTATTTGTGGTTGACAACGACTCGGCCGACGACTCGCTCGAAATGCTACGCAGCCGCTTCCCGCAGGTGGCAATTATAGCAAACCGTGACAACGTGGGATTTGCACGGGCCAACAATCAGGCGCTGCGCGAAATCATGGGGCGTGAAACCGAAGACCCGACACGGCACTACGTGCTTCTGCTCAATCCCGACACTCTGGTGGAGCACGACACCTTTGCCAAATGCGTCGACTTCATGGCCACGCATAGCGACTGCGGAGCCTTGGGCGTGAAAATGGTTGACGGCAATGGGCGATACCTGAAAGAAAGCAAGCGCGGATTTCCTACCCCCGCGGCCTCGTTCTACAAACTATCTGGTCTGATACGCCTTTTCCCACACTCACGACACATCGCCGCATATTATATGGGACACTTGCCCGATGACCGGACGGCCCAAATAGAAATCCTGCCCGGCGCCTTCATCATGACCACACTACAGGCTCTCGACAAGGTTGGTCTGCTCGACGAAAGCTACTTCATGTATGGCGAAGACATAGACTTCTCGTGGCGCTTCATCCTGGCAGGCTACAAAAACTACTACCTGCCCGAAACCCGCATAATCCACTACAAGGGCGAGAGCACCAAGAAAGGAAGCCTGAACTACGTCTACACCTTCTACAACGCCATGGTGATTTTCTCGAAACGATACTTCAGGGGGCGCCACGCGGCAATGTACAGATTACTGATACATCTGGCGATATGGCTGCGAGCTGGGCTTTCGTTTCTGCACAGGCTTGCCTCGCGCCTCGCACTACCGGCCGCCGACTTCGGGGCGGCGTTTGCCGGTTTCGTGGTTATCAAGAACCTTTGGGCAAAACATCTGGCCAACACCGTAAACTACTATCCGGCAGAATACACTTGTGCCGTCATACCATTTTACATTGCAGTGCTTATGCTCTCGACATGGCTCAACGGCGGATACGACAAACCACTGAAACACTGGCGCATCGTGAAAGGCATGGCCATCGGGGCAACGGTGCTGCTGCTGTTCTATTCGCTGCTTGACGAGACGCAACGCTACTCGCGCGCCATTCTGCTGCTGGGTTCGCTTTGGACAATCCTCACCACCCTTGCCCTGCGTGGCCTGCTCACCGCTATCGGCGCCGAAGGCTACCGCAGCAAACGCAAGCGCACGGCCATAGTGGTGGGTAGCGAACAGGAATACCGCCGCACCTGTGAACTGTACGCAAAATCGGGTCAAAACGAAAAAAAACTGGTTCGCCTTGAACCAACGGAGATACGACATCTCGCAGAGCTTGTCCACATCCACAGAGCCGACGATGTAGTGTTCTGCGGAAAAGACCTTGCCACAGCCGAAATCATAAGTCTCATGGCGCAGCCGTCACCGCGCAACGTCGACTACAAGATAGTGCCGCCAGAAGGCGACTTCGTGATAGGCAGCAACAGCATAAGCAGCCCGGAAGACCTCTACACAGAAGAACTCAACGCGATAAACACCCCCATGAACCGCCGCAACAAAAGGCTCTTTGACATCGTTTCGGCCATTGTTATCCTTCTGATCTCGCCCGTGCTTTTTTGGTTTCAGCAACGTAAGACACGCTATTTCAACGACCTTTTCTGTGTGCTGGCCGGACGCAAAACCTGGGTAGGAGCGAACCGTAGCAGACAAATACGCCAACCGAGCAAACCTAACGCGAGAGCCACCGACGACGGCATCTTTTCGCCCTCCGACATACTGACACACAACACCGGCGACAGCGACCAGGCCATCAGCCTGCGCTATGCACGCAACTATCACCTTTCAACCGACATGATAATACTATGGAAAAACCTGTTACGAATATGAAAAAGACCGTTTTTATGGCACTGCTGACACTTTTTGTACAGCTCACGTCCACCAACTCGCTTATGGCGCAGCGCATCCATGCCTATCTGGCCGCCGGTGCCACCGTGTCGCAGGTCGAAGGCGACGAACTCAAGGGATTCAAGAAATGGGGAGCCACCGGTGGGGTTGGCGCCATGGTTAGACTCACCGACAACGGACGCTGGAAAATGAGCGTCGAAGCCAGTTTTGCTCAACGCGGTTTCCGCAACAAAAACCGAAACCCGTACAACACAAACCTTACGCTCAACTATATCGACATTCCCGTGACGTTTTTCTTCCACGACAACCACGGTGGCCTTGACGTGGGCGCCGGCCTGCTCTACGGACGTCTCGTGAAACAGCCCCATGGCGATATCGACCACATCAGCACATTCCTGCCCGACTCGACCGACATGACGTTTCTCAAAAATGATCTGGCCGCACTTGTCGACCTGCGTTTCACCGTGTGGCGCGGTCTCCAGCTCAACCTGCGTTTCCAATACTCCATCATACCTATCAAGAAAGACTGGATGTTCAAGGAATACGAAAACAAGGCCCAGATACGCGACGACACCCCGCGTGTGTGGTACAACAACTGCCGCAACATCTCCATTTCAGCCCGTCTGATATGGGAGTTCGGCACCGACGACAATGGCACCGCAGGCCACAAATCAAAGAGGCGCCGCCGGTAACCATTACAGCAAACAAAACAACACGCCATGTATGCAACAGCACTTTTCCCGGGGTCGTTCGACCCGTTTACCATAGGCCATGCCGCAATTGTGAACCGTGCGCTCAAACTGTTCGACCGCATAGTGATAGCCGTAGGCCAAAACAGCGACAAGCAGTATATGTTCGATGCCGATGAACGAGTAATGATGATACGAATGCTTTTCGGCAACGACCCGCGTATAAAGGTGGTGAGCTACAGCGACATGACAGTAGACTGCTGCCGGCGCGAACGGGCCGCCTTCATACTGCGCGGCGCCCGCAACACCGACGACTTCGAATATGAGCAGACGGTGGCCGCCGTCAACCGCAAGCTCGCTCCCGAAATCGACACCGTGATACTCCTTGCCGACCTCGAAAAACGCGACATAAGCAGCACTGTGGAACGCGAGAAAATAGCCCACGGCCGTATTGGCGACTGAAACAAAAAACAACCGCACTCCGACCACCTTGGATCTCTCAACCGACATATCATACCTCAAAGGCGTAGGACCGCAAAAGGCGCAAGTGCTTGGTCGAGAACTCGGAATATTCACATTCGACGACCTGCTCAACCACTTCCCTTTCCGCTACGTGGACCGCTCGGTGGTTAGCCGTGTGGCCGAAATCGACCCCGAGAAAGACTATGTCGTGCTGCGAGGCACCATCTCCAACATGCAGACCATCACCACAGGACGCAGCGTGCGCCTCACTGCCCAGTTTAGAGACTCAAGCGGCACGCTCGACCTTGTGTGGTTCCAGGGAATCAACTGGATTCGCGACAGTCTTAAACCAAACACCCTCTACCTCGTGATGGGCAAAGTGACGATGTTTGGCAACACGCTTCAGATGGCACACCCCGACATCGAGTCGGCCATCCAGCAAGACAAGGCCCTCGCACATCCTTTCATACCGATTTACTCCACCACCGAGAAATGCAAGGCCAAAGGCCTCAACCAGAAAGGCATCGCCCGCATTGTCGAGACGCTGCTTGACCATGCACGAGGCCAGATAGCCGAAACACTCCCGTCGGACATACGTGAGCGCTACCGTCTTATGGAGCGTGAGACCGCTCTGAACAACATCCACTTTCCCAAAAGCACCGACCATCTGGCACAGGCTACACGGCGCCTGAAATTCGAAGAGTTGTTCAACATGCAGCTCGAATACCAGTACAGCCGCTCGCAACGCCTCAACCAGTCGCAAGGACGCGTGTTCCACACCATAGGCGAACATTTCAACCGTTTCTACCGAGAAAAATTGCCGTTCGAGCTGACCGGAGCGCAGAAGCGCGTTATACGCGAGATTCGCAACGACCTGAAAAGCGGACACCAGATGAACCGCCTGCTGCAGGGCGACGTGGGCAGCGGCAAGACCATGGTGGCCCTATTCACCATGCTTATGGCCCTCGACAACGGTTGTCAGGCCTGCATGATGGCCCCCACCGAAATACTCGCCAACCAGCACTACAACACCATCAGCCGGCAGACCGAAGGCCTCGGCATCAGAGTAGAACTGCTCACCGGAAGCCTCAAAGCGTCACAAAAGAAAAAAATAAAGTCGCGCCTGGCCGCCGGCGAAATCGACATACTCATAGGCACCCACGCGCTGATTGAGGACGATGTGGTATTTCCGCAACTGGGTCTCGCCGTAATCGACGAGCAGCACCGCTTCGGCGTGAAACAGCGTGCCAAACTGTGGGCCAAGAACGTCGTGCCGCCGCATGTGCTGGTGATGACAGCAACCCCCATACCGCGCACGCTGGCCATGACCTTGTATGCAGACTTGGAGTGCTCCGTCATAGACGAGTTGCCGCCCGGACGTCGCCCTATCCAGACCATCCATGCCACCGACGCTCAACGGCTGCGGCTGTTCAGCTTCATGCGCAACGAGATTGCCAAAGGACGACAGGTGTATGTGGTTTACCCACTTATCAACGAGTCGGAGAAAAGCGACCTGAAAGACCTTATGGACGGTTACGAAAGCATCCGCCGATCTTTCCCCCTGCCTCATTACGGCGTAAGCATACTGCACGGACAGATGCCGCCCGACGCCAAGGACTACGAGATGGCCCACTTCAAGAGCGGCGAGAACCAGATAATGGTTTCCACCACCGTTATCGAGGTGGGTGTGGATGTGCCCAACGCCACGGTAATGGTTATCGAAAACGCCGAGCGTTTCGGACTTTCGCAACTTCACCAGCTACGCGGACGCGTGGGACGTGGCGGCGAACAGTCATACTGCATCCTCATGACCAAGGACAACCTCAGTGCCACCAGCCGCGAGCGCATCCAGACCATGTGTGCAACCAACGACGGCTTCCGCATCGCCGAGGCCGACCTGCGCCTGCGCGGACCGGGCGACATTCAGGGACTGCAGCAAAGCGGCATGCTCGAATTTCGCCTGGCCGACATTGTCGACGACGAACCAATGGTCAAGGCCACCCGCGACGAGGTTAAGAACATACTCGACTGCGACCCGAACCTCGAACAGCCCAACCACTTTCTGCTGCGCAAACACGTGTCGCAAACCGTACACATAGAATGGAACAAGATTTCGTAACCCCGCACACAAAACCCATACGCCATGAACGGTATAGTGGTTCTGAAAATAGCCGAAAACACCCTGCGAGAAACCGGACGCCAGGAGTTCGCCGTCACCTGCCATGAGTCGCTGCCTGTAGGCATTGTCGAGCTGTTCAACTACGACAGGGTTGACCAGCGAGCCGAGGTGGCCGTTTTTATCGAAGCAAGCCACCGTGCCAAAGGCTACGGTAAAGCCGCACTCGAAGAGCTTATTGGCTACTGTCGCGATGTGTTGCAGCTTCACCAGCTGGTGTGCGACGTGGCAGTCGACAACACCGCCAGTCGGCATCTGTTCGAAAGCCTCGGTTTCGCACAATGCGGCCTCTTGAAAGAGTGGACAGCCACCCCATACGGATGGTCCGATGCCCTGCGTATGCAGAAAATCCTATAGGATTTCAATTTCTCTCCCACAATGGCAAAAAAGAAAACAAACACCGCATCCACAAAAAAGAAAGTCTTGATTGCCGCCACCGGCCTTGCAGTGGTGACTTTGGCGATATTCGCCGCAGCCAAGCTGTCAAAGCAAGTGGCCGTGGCCGAAGACACACGCATATACATTCCAACGAATGCCTCATACGACGACCTCTGCGACACACTGGCCAAATACAACATCACACCGCACAAATCGACCTTCAACCTTATGGCGAAAGTGCGCGGACTGGATAAGAACGTAAAGTCGGGCAGCTATGTGGTGAGACCAGGCATGAGCTACCTGCAACTGGTGCAGAAACTCTACACCGGCAACCAGAACCCGATACACATAACAATAGGCAAATACCGCACGGTGCGTCAACTTTGCAACGGGGTGGCACCAAAAATGGAGTTCACCGCCGACACGCTCTACAAAATTCTCGCCGACAAAGACTTCTGCCAAGTTTACAACCACACGCCGCAGACCATTATCGGCGCTTTTACGCAAAATACTTACGAGGTGTATTGGAACACCAGCCCCAAACGATTTGTGGAGCGGATGATGATGGAAACCGACGCTTTTTGGAACGACGAACGCACCGCGAGACTTAAGAAAACGGGATTGAGCCGCAACGAGGCGGTGACGCTGGCCTCGATTGTGGAAGAAGAGACCAACCGTCAGTCAGAAAAGGCCGACATCGCGTCGGTCTACCTTAACAGGTTGCGCAAAGGAATGCGTCTTGAAGCCGACCCGACGGTTAAATTCGCCACCGGAGATTTTTCGTTAAGAAGAATTCTGGCTCAGCACCTGCAGACCCAAAGCCCCTACAACACTTACCAGAACACGGGTCTGCCGCCAGGTCCGATTTGCCTGCCTTCGCCCGAAAGCATCGACGCGGTGCTGGCCAACAAAAAAACCGGCTACATCTACTTCTGCGCCAAAGAGGACTTTACGGGCTACCACAACTTCGCCTCCACCTACCAGCAGCATTTGGCCAACGCCGCACGCTACCACCGCGCGCTCAACGAACGCAACATAAGGTAACACACGGAGAGACGTGTATGACGGAAAACTCATGTTAGAACGTGGACGCACGGCACGAACCGAATCGGAAAGAGAAAACACGAATACGGAAAACACCAGCGACAGAGTACACCCGAAGTTTATGCAGATGTATGAAATCCAAGATATAGCACGAGATAAAACAATTTGTTTGCCGACTAAATCGCAGCAATATTGACCACGGCAGACAAAATTAATCTTGCAGAAATCAAAAAAAGTTGTACTTTTGCATTCGGGTAAGTCTTATACGACCAGCTCCCATTGAATCCCCCAGGGTAGGAATACAGCAAGGGTGTTTGGTTGTAGCGGTGCGATATAATCAGCTTACCCTTTTTTTATTGTGCATAGCTAAAATTTCTGTTTCGACAAAAATGACACTGATTATCCTTTCTTACACACTGATAATTGCCGGCGTGGTTGCATGGGCGGCACTCATTCCGGGTCGCAAACATGTTTCGCCGAAACTGATGACCTACATCACCGTGTTTGGCGGCGCGTTTCTGCTGGCCTCGTGCTTCATCAACCTGGTGCCGCACATGTTTCTCGGTGAGGGAACCGAGCGTTTCGTCACGCCGAACAACCATTTCAAGATAGCCGCTGCCGTGATGATAGGCTTCCTGGTACAGCTGCTTTTGGAACACCTGACCCACGGCGCGGAGCACGGCCACAACCACTGCCACAACTGCGAGACCGACCACCACGAGCACCATGTGCACCCCGTCACCGGCCTTATGATAGGCCTATGCGTGCATGCGTTTCTGGAAGGCATGCCTATGATTGAACTCGAAAAAAACGGCGAAATCGACATCCACCAAGGGCTGCTTTACGGCATCGTGCTTCACAACATACCGATAGCCATAGTGATGGTGACACTGTTTATGAGCAACCGCTACGGTTTCTGGAAGTCGCTGGGACTGCTCGCACTGTTCGGCATCATGACACCGCTTGGCTCGCTGACCAACATATTCCTTGTGCCGGAGAACGAGGCGCTGCAGTGCGTCATCATGGGCGTGGTGGTCGGCATACTGCTCCACGTGAGCGTGAGCATACTATTCGACCACGACCACAACGATTTCTCGTGGAGCAAATTCCTGACAATAATCATTGCCTTCGTGGCAGCCTATTTCACCCCCGGCTGTCCCGAAATCTACGGCGGTTTTTAATTTCTGGCTGCGAGCTACAACCCTCAGGAAACCGCCCACTTTTTAAAAATTCAACATCCTATCCGAATGACCATACCCGAATCAGTAAAAGACCTTACCGCCCGCAAGGACGCCCTATACAAATTTCTCAACATTGAGAGCCTCAACAGCGAAATAGCCGAGGAGGAGAAAAAAACCGAGGCGCCGGACTTCTGGAACGATCCGAAGGAGGCGCAGGCCGTGATGAAAAAGATAAAGTCGAAGAAGAGCTGGACCACTGCCTATGCCGAAGTTGCGGCCAGCTGCGACGACCTGGAGGTGATGGCCGAGTTTTTCGATGCCGGCGACGCCTCCGAAGAGGAAGTGAACGCACAAATCGAAGCCACCACCAAACTGGTCGAGAGCCTTGAGTTCAAGAATATGCTGCGCGGCGAGAGCGACCGTTTCGACGCCGTTCTCTCCATCAATGCCGGTGCTGGAGGAGTGGAGGCGCAAGACTGGGCAGAGATGCTGATGCGCATGTACATCCGCTATGCCGAACGGTCGGGCTACAAGGTAGCCATCTCCAACTCGCTCGACGGCGACGGCGCTGGTATCAAAAGCTGTACTATGCAGATCGAGGGCGACTTCGCTTTCGGCTACCTCAAGAGCGAAACGGGAGTGCACCGCCTGGTGCGCGTATCGCCGTTCAACGCACAGGGCAAGCGTATGACCTCGTTCGCCTCGGTGAGCGTCACCCCACTGGTGGACGACACAATCGAGGTTGTGGTCGACATGTCGCGTCTGTCGTGGGACACTTTCCGCAGCGGAGGTGCCGGTGGCCAAAACGTGAACAAGGTCGAGAGCGGCGTACGCCTGCGCTACCAGTACAAGGACCCCTACACCGGCGAGGAGGAGGAAATACTAATAGAAAACACCGAAACCCGCGACCAGCCCAAAAACAAAGAAAACGCCATGCGCCTGCTGCGCTCGCAGCTCTACGACCGCGAGATGAAGCACCGCATGGAGGAGCAGGCCAAGATAAAAGCCTCGCAGAAAAAGATTGAATGGGGCAGTCAGATTCGCTCCTACGTAATGGACGACCGCCGCGTCAAAGACCACCGCACCAATTACCAGACTGGCGACGTCACCGGCGTAATGGACGGCAAGATAGACGAATTCATAAAAGCCTACCTCATGCAGTTCGGCGGCAATGAATAGGCATGCACAACACAAACTGAAATCGAAATAATTTTTTTCCGGATTTCATCCCAAATATCAGTATCATTTCGAGATTACAATCCTTTAAGTTGTCTCCTTTGCAACAAAAAAATCTGTTCCAACAAAAAAAAACATGAACGAACGACTGCTTTTAGCCTGTGCCGCACTGTGGCTCCTGCTGCCGTTGCACTCTGTGGCCCAGAACGAACTATTCACTGTCGATGAAATGCCCAATGCGGTGAAATATCTGCCGCCACCGCCTGACACGGCCTCGTCCGAGTTTGTAAACGACATAATACGCTACCAGTGGGGCAAACAGCAGCGACTCGACCCCGAACGCGCTGCCCAGGCCTTCAGCGATGCCGAATGGGGCATCGGTATTGTGTGCAAGATATTCAGCCAGCCATTCGGTCTCGAAATCTCGAAAGAGAACACTCCAGAGTTGTACAAACTGCTCGAAATGAGCATCGCCACCTGCGACCTCGCCACTCACAAGGCCAAACAACACTACCATCGTAAACGCCCCTACACTCGCTTCAACGAGCCATCGCTTGTACCCAAGGACGAAGAGGTGCTGCGCAACAACGGCTCCTACCCGTCGGGCCACACCATGCTTGGCTGGAGCACTGCCCTCGTGCTGCTTGAGGTGAACCCCGCCGCACAAGACGCTCTGTTAGCTCGCGGCTACGCCTACGGCGAAAGCCGTGTGATAGCCGGCTTCCACTGGCAGAGCGATGTCAACGCCGGCATGCTGGCCGCCAGCGCAGCCGTGGCCAGACTGCACACCAGCGTGCAATTCCTCAAGCAGATGGAAAAGGCAAAAGCCGAATTCGCACGCAAAACCGCAAAGAAAAAATAGCTGAGACTCGGCAGGTGTCCTCGCACGACTTTTCGCCGCCGTGTGTGTATGTCGCGCAGTTTCTTTTTTTTCCTCACAGGCTGTCTTTCTCTGTGTTGTGTAAATATACTAAACTTTACTTTTCGATTGGAAATCTTTTTCACCCAAACTTGACTCGGATAGAGACCGATTATTTAAGGTAACCTCCAACATTTCCCCTGAATGGCATATACACAGATAGGGCAGCCATCATCGCGTCCGGGTATTCACCTAATTTCAAGTTAGAAATGCAACCAAGGTAAATAGGAAGCACCGAAATATAATCGACACAATCAGGAAAAAAAGTAATTTTGCAACCCAAAATCATAAACTGCCTATGACTCTGACTAATCAAAACATACTTAAGATTGCCATAGCCGCCGTACTTGTTTGCGGAAGTGCGACGGCAACATCTCAGGACACCCTGCGGATGACGCTCGACGACTGTCTTCGCTATGCCTACGACCACAACCTGACAGTACAGACCGCCGAACTCAACAAGCAGTCGGCCGAAGCCGATGTGAGCAACGCAAAGTGGAACTTCGCCCCGATGCTGAACGCCTCGGCGGGCGAAAACATGAACATACAAAACGGAGGCACCTCGTTCAACACCTCAGCCGGTGTGAATGCCAACATGACTCTTTTCAGCGGACTGGCCAACCTGCGAACCTTGCAGCAGAGCAAGCTCTCGCTACAGCAGAGCGAGCTCAAGGTGAAACAAAGCCAAAACACCATAGCCACACAGATAACGCAGGCCTACCTGACCATACTTATGAATCAGGAGCGACTCACCTATCAGCAGGACGTGCTGAAAACCAGTGAAGAGCAAAAAAAAGAGGGAGAGGTAAAATACAACGTGGGAAAGATACTGGAGAGCGACTACCTGCTCTTGCAGGCCAACTACGAGAGCGCTCTCGGCAATATCGAAAACACACGGCTCACCATCGAGAACAACCGCTTGGAGCTGCGCAACCTGCTATGCCTTGACGAAGGGCAGACCGTGGGGGTAGTCGATATGCAAGACGACGACAACACAATGCAGCTACTCTCAATGGAGCAGGTGATACGCCAGGCCGAGCAAAACATGCCCGACCTGAAAATAAGCCAGATGAACGTGGATTTGGCCAAGTATAACGTGAAGATTGCCAAATCGGCCTACTCGCCCACTCTCGGTCTCAGCGGCGGAGCCAACTACTTCCTCGGCGGCACACAGCTCGACCAGACAAGCGGCACCATGGTCAACGGCGGCAACTTCAGCGGCACCGTCGGACTCAACCTGAACATTCCGCTCCTTCGCGGAAATACCATAACACAGGTGAAACGGAGCAAAATCAACCTGCGTCAAGCCGAGCTGCAGCACAACCAGACGGCTCTGGAGCTGCGCAAGACCATTGAGGCACAATACATAGCCACCGCGCAAGCCAGAAACCAGTACCGCTCATCACAACTGATGAAGGATGCCTATCAAGCCAACTACAACGTTTACAAACTCAAATACGAAAACGGAGCCGTGACCACAGTCGATCTTCTGACCCAGCAAGACCGCTTCCTCTCGGCCCTGAACGATTACCTGCAAAACAAATACACCTACCTGCTCGACCTGAAAGTGCTGGACATATACATGGGAGCTGAAAACTGAACCCCAAACGGCATGCCATCACTTTAGGAACACCAATTTACCAAAGCATTAAAACATTCAACAAATATGGCAAAAAGCAAGAAAAGGAAATGGATATGGATTGGGCTGGCGACAGTGGCACTGGCCGTCATCGCAATCGGAGTGGCATCGAAAGGCGGAAAATACGTGGTGAACGTGAACACGCAGGCAGCCACTTCGGGCAAAATCGAGAACACAATCACCGCCACCGGCGAAATACAGCCGGTGTATAAAGTGACCGTCGGAACGCAAGTGAGCGGCATAGTGAAAAAACTGTATGTGGACTACAACACAACCGTAAAGAAAGGTGACCTGCTGGCCGAACTGGACAAAAGCAACCTGCAGGAACAGGTCAAACAGAGCCGCGCCAACCTCTCCACCGCCCAAAGCAGCAAAGATCTGGCTCAGAAAAACTTCGACCGAATCAGCCGTCTCTACCAGAACAAGGCCGCCACGCAGGAGGAGTACGACCAGTCCGAGTCGGCTCTGCAACAGGCCAAAAACCAGCTCGTCTCGGCCCAGTCGAACTACGAAAACGCCATGACCAACCTGCGCTACGCCGAAATCTACTCGCCCATCGACGGTGTGATACTCAACAAAGAAGTCGAGGAAGGACAGACTGTGGCGGCATCGTTCAGCACCCCAACCCTATTCACCATTGCCAACAATATGAACGAAATGCAAGTCGAGGCCAACATCGACGAGGCCGACATCGGACAGGTGAAGGAAGGACAGCGTGTGACATTCACGGTCGACGCTTTCCCCGAAGACCAGTTCTCCGGTACCGTGCAACAGCTGCGTCTCAATCCGACGGTGACAAGCAACGTAGTTACTTACAAGGTGATAATAGCCGCCCGCAACGACGACGGCAAACTCTACCCCGGCATGACCGCCAACGTGAGCATTGTGGTGAACGAGGAGCAGGGCGTGCTGGCACCGCTCGAAGCCACTTACTTCGAGCTGACCCCCGAAATCAGCAAGATGCTGTTGAAGGAAGGCTACACACTGCCGGAGACAGCGGAGAACAGGCAGCCGGCGGAAAGCAGCGGCAAAACCGTTATGGTGGTGAGCGAGAAAACCATCTGCAGGCGTGCGGTAAGCCTCGGACTGAACGACGGCGCCAACGCGATATTCAAAGAGGGCCTCGCCGAGGGCGAGCAAGTACTGCTCTCTGTTAATCGCGAGAAACTCAATGCAAAACAGGCAAAGAGCATATTCGAAGGCCCGCAAAGAAGGAAAAGATGAACATAATATCGCTCAACAACCTTAAGCGCGACTTCCTCGTGGGCGGCGAAACGGTTCACGCCCTGCGAGGTGTGAGTTTCGACATCGCCGAAGGCGAGTTTGTAAGCATCATGGGCACCAGCGGCAGCGGCAAGTCTACCCTGCTCAACATACTCGGATGTCTCGACACTCCAACCGGCGGTGACTACATCATCGACGGCGTGAGCGTGAAAGACCACTCAAAAAAGGAGCTGGCAACTCTCCGCAACGACAAGATAGGCTTCGTGTTCCAAAACTACAACCTGCTGCCGCGCACCTCGGCCCTCGAAAACGTCGAGCTGCCTCTGATGTACAACAAGAAGTTCAATGCCAAAGAGCGCCGCGAACGGGCCAAGGAGGCACTCGAAGCTGTGGGTCTCAAAGACCGCATGGAACACACCTCGGCACAGCTCTCGGGCGGACAACAGCAGCGCGTGGCCATAGCCCGCGCCATTGTGAACGACCCCGTGATAATACTGGCCGACGAAGCAACAGGCAACCTCGACACTCGCACCTCTTACGAGATTATGAGCCTATTCCAAAACCTGCACGAGCGCGGCAAAACCATAGCCTTTGTCACCCACGAACCCGACATAGCCGAGTTCACCACTCGCATCGTGAAACTGCGTGACGGACAAGTGGTAGAAGACCGCCCAGTTACCCCCAAGTCGGCTGCCGAAGCACTCGCAACCCTACCAAAAGCCATCGACAACTGAAAACATCCACAGCCCTGCCTGTCAAATTATACAATTGCGGCTGCCCTGTTTTGCCACAAAACAAAAAGCAATGAATTTCACCAACCTCATAAAACTGGCACTTCGCGCCATAATGCGCAACAAGACACGCGCTCTGCTCACCATGCTCGGCGTGGTGATTGGCATCGCGGCCGTTATAACCATGGTATCCATCGGACAGAGCGCCACGCAAAACACGCGAGCCGAATTCAGCTCGATGGGCACCAACATGATCATGATCTGGCCCGAACGCCAGCGACGGGGCGGTGTGGATATGGGCAACGCCAACACAAAGTCGCTCGACATGAAGGACATGCAGACCATACAGCGCAGTTGCCGTTATGTGGCGGACATATCCCCTATAGTCAACAGTGCCGCCCAGATGGTCTTTGGCAACAACAACCATTCGGGCAGCATACAAGGTGTTGCACCCGAATATCTGACAATCAACAACTACACCCTCGAACGCGGCCTCATGTTCACCGATGCCGACGTGACCACCTACGCCAAAGTCTGCGTCATAGGCAAGACCATAGCCGACGCACTATTCACCAACGGCGAAAATCCCGTTGGGCAAACCATACGCTTCGGCTCCATACCCATGAAAGTCATCGGTGTGCTTAAAAGCAAAGGGCAGAACCAGATGGGACAGGACGAGGACGACATCGCGCTCGCTCCCTACACCACCATCCAGAAACGGTTTTCGGGCATCAACCACTTCAATATGCTCGTGGCATCGGCCACCAGCGAAGAAGAGAGCGAACTGGCCGCCATAGAAGTAACCCACACTTTACGCTCCACCCACAAGATACAGGAAGGCACAGACGACGACTTCAACGTCTTCACGCAGGAAGAGATGCTCTCGTCGATGAATCAGGTGCTGGGATTCCTCACCATCCTGCTCTCCATTGTGGCCGGCATCTCGCTTGTCGTGGGCGGTATCGGCATCATGAACATTATGTACGTTACCGTCACCGAGCGCACCAAGGAGATAGGCCTACGCATGGCCATCGGAGCCCAAAACAAGGACATCATGATGCAATTCCTGTTCGAAAGCGTTGTACTGAGCGTCCTGGGCGGCGTGATCGGCATAGTGTTCGGAGTTCTGATTGCCTACGCCATCACCACAATACTCGCCTGGCCGTATATCGTAAGCTATGGAGCCATCGTCCTGAGCTTCATAGTCTGCGTGGCCGTAGGCATCTTCTTCGGTTGGTACCCCGCCAAGAAAGCCGCCAACCTCGACCCCATCGTCGCCATACGCTACGAATAGCGAGGCGTGAGGCGAAACGTGCCACAAAACCTAAACCGACGGAGTTTCTCCGGCAATTAATTAGGTAACCTCCAAAATTCACATCAACGCCCCCTGCCCCTCTTGCCTAAGATGGGGAGAGTCTTTGACATTCAAATTATTGCATATTTGTACCACACAACATATTCATAAAAAAAACAAATTTTAGAGGTTGCCAATAGGTCATCTGAAAAAAATGCCCTGAAAAGTCACCATCGATTGGGAACTGATGGAATAATTTGCGTAACTTTGCATTCGTAAAACTAAACCGCGCGACCATGATACAGTTGCCCAAGACACGCTACCCCATCGGGATTCAGACTTTCTCGGAGATTATAGACGGAGGCTACCTCTATGTAGACAAGACCGACCTCGTATGGAAACTGGGCAACACCGCCAAGTTTATATTCTTGAGCCGTCCGCGGCGTTTCGGAAAGTCGCTCCTCACCACCACGCTGAAGTCCTACTTCGAAGGTCGCCGCGACCTGTTCGAAGGCCTCAAAATCATGCCTCTGGAAAATGAATGGAAACAGTATCCCGTCATCCACCTCGACATGAGCACCGCCAAAAACAAAGGCGATGCGGCAAACCTGCAGCGCTACCTTAAAATCATGGCCTG